>CAIYZI010000277.1 GCA_903930665.1 uncultured beta proteobacterium | reverse complement strand
TTGATCAACAGGGCCTTCAAATCGGCCAGCTTTTCGGGATGGAAAAAGTTGGATTTAGTAACGGCTGTCTCCATGCGGAACACCCATCACGATTCGGGGCTGACGAAGTGTCCGCTTTCTTGTTGCGACTTGGTTCGTGGATTGATTCATCAGAGTCCAAAGCTGCGCGAGATGCAGCCAAAGAACTTCACACACAGGTTGTGAAAAATATTCCTAAAGATGAGGCACGCCGACTCATCTTTGATTCGAAGAATCTGTGTGCGCTATTTGCTGAGGTCCTAGAAAAAGTGACCAACGATTTCAGTGTTCGCTACAGTTTTTATTGGGATCGTTATTTAACTGAAATACACGGCGGCCATCCAAGACAGGCGACCCAACAACAAAATCTAGCTTTGCGCTTGGCAAATCAGCAGATGATTAACTACCTCTCAAAAAACGGGGTGATTCTGAGGTGGACCCCATCCTTCGGCCAGAGCCGCATCAGAATAAGCGTGGGTGGCTGGGACTTTTTGAATATTATATGGAGTGCTGAGGTTGGGCAATGTAAAACAAGCCGGTTTCAATTTTTTGGCTCTGGAACGTAAGGCTCGAAGCACCTCGGAGCGTAGCGCAGAGGTGCGAGAGCCTGGAGTGGAAGAGCCAAAAAATTTCGCGAATTTCTTGGGGCGTTTTGGGGGTGTTTTTCATGCTGCTTTTTCAATCGTGATGGAGTAACCGCCTGTTTCTTTTCCCTTCAATTCATGAACCTGTTGCGGGGTTTGATTCCCGAGTGCCTGATGGGGGCGCCAGGTATTGTAGCGAACGAACCAGGCTTTTAATCCCTCTTCCAGCTCTGGCAGGGTGCCATGCTCTTTCAGGTAAATCTCCTCATATTTCACACTCCGCCAGAGTCGTTCGATAAACACATTGTCCATCCAGCGACCCTTCCCATCCATGCTGATCGCGATGCCTAGGCGAGCCAGTTCCCCCGTCCATTCAGCCGATGTGAACTGGCTGCCTTGATCGGTGTTTAAAATGTCAGGCAAGCGCTGGCTTTGCGCCACCGCCGCCGAGAGAGCCTTCTGGCACAATGTCACGTCCATCGTGTTAGACACCGCCCAGCCGAGCACCTTGCGCGAATACCAATCCATCACCGCGCACAGGTAAGCGCTCCCGTGTGGCATCGGGACATAGGTGATATCCGTGCACCATACCTGATCGGGTCGGTTCACGACCAGATTGCGCAGAAGGTAAGGATATTTCCGGTGACCGTCGTCCGGAATAGTGGTTCGAGGACGACACCAAATCGCCTCCAATCCCATCTTCTGCCGCAGTCGCCTGATACGCTTGCGGTTCTCCGTTAACCCGTAATCCCGCTTTAACAGAGTCACCAAACGCCGCGTTCCAAGGCAGGGATCGATCAGATAAATTTCATCCAGTAACCGCATTAAATCCCTGTCCTCGTCGCTCTCCAGAACCAGCTCATAATCAAGCGTGGAGCGCGACACGCCCAGCAGTTTACATTGTTTTCTCAAACTCAGTTTTGGGTGATTTTTTTCAACCAACTCGGCACGCCCCTTTAAAGGCCGAGTTGTTTGGATTTTTTTATGACAAAATCCAGTTGGATCGTCAGTTCTCCAATCTTGGAATGCAGTCGGTCCCGCTCTCGCTCAAAATCATCGTTTGAACCTCCCGATGAACCGGGTTCAAAGACATCGGAAAGACGCTCCGATACCGTCTTTTTCCAAGCCGTGACCTGGGCGGGATGAATGTCATATTCGAGGGCAATCTGCTGAATGGTCTTGATTCCCTTGAGCGCCTCAAGGGCTACCAGAGATTTGAATTTGGCATCGTGTCTTCTGCGTTTAGCTTTCATTTTAGTGGCTTTCATGTTGGTTGGTTATTCGTCCCAACACCACCTTTCTATCGCTTAACCTCTGGCCCGAATTCCGGGGTCCACCTCATACCTTCGTCGAATAATTTGCGATTTCAAAAATAAAAACTACTCTCCCCTCACTTTCTCATGAATCAACCACCCGTCGCCCTTTCGATTGCCGGCTCGGATAACAGTGCAGGAGCTGGAATCCAAGCTGACTTGAAAACGTTCAGTTCGCACCACGTCTATGGCCTCACGGCTGTGACCTGTGTGGTCGCGGAGGTGCCAGGACGCGTCAGCGCGATTCAGGCGATCGATCCGGAAATCGTGTCGGAGCAAAT
>CAIYZI010000276.1 GCA_903930665.1 uncultured beta proteobacterium | reverse complement strand
GATAAATTAAATAATGATTTAGCAAGATATCGCAAAAGTATTATTTTAAGAACTCAAGAGATTAGCAATCATCCGGAGGTGATTCGTCGCCTTGGGATTATTGCAATGAATGGTCTTATCGAGGCTGATATCTATGGAAATGTGAACTCTACTCACGTCATGGGTACCCAAATCATGAATGGTATTGGTGGCTCGGGAGATTTTGCCCGTAATGCATACCTGTCTATTTTTATGACACCCTCTACGGCTAAGGGTGGCGCTATTTCCAGCATTGTGCCTATGGTGTCTCATGTAGATCACACAGAGCATGATGTGCAAGTGATCGTGACGGAGCAGGGATTAGCTGACTTACGTGGCCTTTCTCCGAAGAAAAGGGCGAAGGTTGTTATAGAGAACTGCGCGCATCCCTATTTCAAGCCCGCATTGCTCGATTACTACGAGAGAGCTTTACGCGATTCCCCTGGAAAACATACCCCCCATCTATTAAGCGAAGCTTTCCTATGGCATCGACATTTTTTAGAAACTGGGAGGATGTAATGAGATCTATTGTGCATTTGTAGGCCCTTTTTGCTAAAGGGTTTTGATAATGTCGGACGGCATGCCAGATACACTAAACTCCTGACTAGAGGTCGGGGGTTTAGTTTTCCTATATTCCCCTATTTTCTGTAGTTATTAATAAATATCCTTATTAGCAGGATCGGGATTTCAATATTAGGAAATAACATGGATCTAGTAATAGTAGTAGGCGCATTATGCTTCTTAATGGCTGTGGCCTATAAAGGCTATAGCGTTATTCTTTTTGCACCTGTGGCTGCTCTAGGGGCGGTATTTTTTACGGATCCTGCTTTAGTGGCACCCATGTTTACCAGTGTCTTTATGGTGAAGATGGTGGATTTCATCAGGCTTTACTTCCCAGTATTTTTATTGGGGGCGGTCTTTGGAAAAGTTATTGAGTTATCGGGATTCTCCAAATCTATCGTTGCTTCGGTTATTAAGATTATTGGAAAATCACGAGCCATGCTCTCCATAGTCCTGGTATGTGCGCTGCTAACTTATGGTGGCGTATCTCTCTTTGTGGTGGTTTTTGCTGTGTACCCATTTGCGGCAGAGCTTTTCCGCGCTAGTAATATTCCAAAGCGTTTGCTCGCGGGCACTATTGCTTTAGGGGCGTTTACATTTACGATGGATGCATTGCCTGGAACACCGCAAATTCAAAACATCATTCCTACAACCTTCTTTGGTACAACTACTTGGGCTGCACCTTGGTTGGGAGTTATCGGCGCCTTATTTGTTTTTGTAGTTGGAATGTCCTACTTAGAGTTCTTACGTCGTCGAGCAGAAAAATCTGGCGAAGGCTATGGTAGCAATCTTTTAAATGAGCCTGAACCAATTGAGAGTAGCTCCTTGCCAAATCCGGTAATTGCGATCTTGCCTTTATTTGTAGTGGGTTTAGCGAATTTAATTTTGACCCGCACTATTCCAAGTTGGTATGAGGCTAGTAGCATCGTATCTACTGTTCCTGGTAGCGGCTTACAGATTTCTACAGATTTGAATAAAGTCTTGGCTATTTGGTCAGTAGAAGCCGCATTGCTATTGGGAATCTTGACAGTGCTGGTATTCGCATTTCGCCCAGTAATGACAAAGTTTGCTGAGGGTAGCAAAACTGCTGTTGGTGGTGCGTTACTTGCTTCGCTGAATACAGCATCTGAGTATGGCTTTGGTGCAGTGATTGCGGCTTTACCAGGTTTTCTCTATGTTGCCAAAGGTTTAGGATCTATTCCGAATCCATTGGTGAATGAGGCTGTTACTGTAACGACACTCGCTGGTATTACAGGTTCGGCATCTGGTGGATTGAGTATTGCGTTAGCTGCAATGTCACAGCAATTCATTGCTGCTGCCCATGCTGCTGGTATCCCCTTAGAAGTATTTGCAAGGGTTGCTTCGATGGCATCAGGTGGTATGGATACTCTGCCACATAATGGTGCTGTTATTACTCTATTGGCTGTTACGGGCTTAACGCACAAGCAATCTTATAAAGATATTTTTGCTATTACCGTATTAAAAACTACGGCTGTATTTGTAGTGATTGCTGTTTATTACGCAACTGGTATTGTTTAGTAAAAATACTTGATCTTTGGTTTTTGTCAGAAAATAAACGGCCTAGGGATTTACTCCTAGGCCGTTTTTCTTTACGAATACCTGTACTTTATTTTCTTCGATCAATGGCCTCTTGAATTTGATCGAGCACAGATTTATCTTCCATTGTGCTGATATCCCCTGGGTCACTTCCTTCAGCCTGAAGAGGTAGAAGAAGACTCACAAGAGGAGGAGGAGGATGGCACTGGGGAAGATCTACAAAGTCTGGTCTAAGTTGAGCTTTGAGGGTATTAGAGCTAAAGAGACTTCAATAAGG
>CAIYZI010000275.1 GCA_903930665.1 uncultured beta proteobacterium | reverse complement strand
GGGGCAAGTATGATGAGTTATTGCAACACCTAGAGCACCAAAACAAATACCTTCGATTCCTAGAAGGTGAAGTTTTTGGAGGGAGTCCTTTTTGAAAAAATATTTCATACTGGCTCATGACGTTGCTAGGTCCAATGCAAAAATTGCCGTATCAGAAGCCCCGGAAGGCTACGCAGTCGAGATCAAACCGATCACCCGCAGCCTAGCTCAGAATGCCAAGCTTCATGCTCTGATAACCGATATTGCCAAAGCACTTGAATGGGCTGGAGCAAAGCGAGACGTAGAGACTTGGAAGCGATTGTTGACGGCTGCATGGCTTCGAGCTCGTGGCGAACCAATTGAAATGCTGCCAGCGTTAGACGGTCATGGGGTCGACATCGTTTTCCGTAGGACTTCGGAGCTGTCGGTCAACGAAATGATCGAGTTGATTGAATACATTCAAGCATGGGCAATCGATAAAGATTTAAGTGTATGATAAGAATATATTTACGAAAGGATATGTATGTACGTTATTAGAAATGAAGACAACGAGGTCATGCGGATTGTTGGCAGACAAGAAGAAGCTCGGCACATCATTGAACTTCGTCCCGGCTGGACGTTTAAATGCGTTCGAAAACCTAAACCAAAATTAGATCTATTGAAATTTGAGGATGCTTTGATATGAACAATGAACCATGTCCTAATTGTGGTGAGTATCATTGTTGTACCGAATTAATAAACAAGCAACAAGCTGAAATTGAAGCGTTGAAAGTTCGAAGTTGGGAAGGGGATTCTTTAATATCTAAATTGTCTGAGGAAATAGAAGAGTTGAAAGGCGATGGAAAGGTATGTGCTAGATGTGGTGCTATTGCTTATGACCCTGTTATTACACAGACAGCAAAGACACTAAACAATCAAAAAATGATTGATGTGTTAATGGAATTTGGTAAATACAGGTTACTTACTGCTGATGAAATTGAAGAATTAGCAATACTAAGAAAGGCACAAGAATGAATGATATTTTCAATCTTGCTAAACTAATTGTCTGCATGGTCATATTGCTTTGTGCTGTCAAAGCATTTTTGGATTACCGAGATAATTGTCCAGTCGACATTTTTTGGCAGTCAAGCAATAGCGTTGAAAAGCAATTTTGCCAGTTGGCTTACGGGTACAAATATGGCGACTAAATCAAAAGTCATTCATTTCAGACACAATTTAAAAACAATGCGTAAAATTGTTTCCTGTTGCTCAATTTGGTATCCCCAAAAAATAACGGAAGACAAAAAACAGGTAACGTGCAAACGTTGTTTAAACCATTATCATTTTTTAATGGTTCCGTATGGCGACTAAATCCGAGAAAGAACATTTTGACAAGCTTGCAAGACTCGGGTGCATCCTTTGCATTCACCTCGGATACGGAGAAGGAAGCCCTGCTGTCATTCATCACATCCGCAGAGCCGGGAAGCGTAGTAATGCTCCAGTCATCCCCCTCTGCCCCGAGCACCATACTGGTAATTCCGGTATTCATGGACTTGGACGCAAAGCGTTTGAGAAGAACTACCAAGTCACCGAGTACGATCTGCTGGAAATCGCCACTGGAAGAATTGCCTCATGACGATTGATCGATTAAGATTGACGCAAATCAGTGCGTTAATTCCTTTTTCGCACCCCGGATAAATGTAACCGGGACCTTAAAAGGAAAGCATGAGCAGACGGTTTACCGATCCTGAATTCGAGGAAATATGCGTAAATTTTTGGCAGTATGCCAAGGCGCATAGATATGGCGGTCCCCGTCTTCCACCCGCCTTTGCCAAGGTACTTAACGAAGGATCCGCTACTCATGAGATTGATTACCCTTTAAATCCATATTTCCCAGCTTTTACCATTGTGATTGATAGCTTTGATCCGGTGGAGCAGATAGCGTTTTATGCGGTGTATATCTCTGCTGGATACCGAAATGGACGTAAGATCCCAATTAAAGTCCTTGCAAGTGAGGTAGGCATTAATCGGGCAAACTTCTACAAGAAGGCTTACTCAGTTGCTCAAAGAGCATGGAAGCAAACTAAAAACTTGACAATCTTGCATTCAAAACTTTACAAAACAGATCCAAAACTTTACAAACCCGAGGACAACCCTGTAGAT
>CAIYZI010000274.1 GCA_903930665.1 uncultured beta proteobacterium | reverse complement strand
TCATGAGCCATCTTCTTGCATATCATCAATCTCAAAGGTGCGCACCACTCTTTTTGGCGCATCTGCTTTTTTGGTCTTTGAAGATTCTGTATCTGAGTCTGATTCAGTAGGTTTGGACTCTTGTGACAGATGCGCTTTAGCATTCTGTATTCCAACCCGTCTGCGCTGCGCCTCTTTGCGAACCGATTTGGTTTCTTTCTTAGCCTTTTCAACCACCTCCTGGATCTTGTCATAAGCGCTAAAGATGAGGTTTTCATCAATGGGAGTGTTGGGATGGCTTTCTTCCGCCCGTTTTTCTGCCTTGCGCCACTCCCAAATGCTCACTGGCGGATGGGAGGTATTGCGGTACGGTATTTGATAATGCTGCTCTACTTCTGGGTCATAAAACCAGATGCTACTAATGTCCCTGGGATCTCGCCTGCATAAGAACTTGTGTTTGGCTTTAGGGTTGCCCGGATCTTGCGCATTAATCCAGCGGCGCAGGACATCATGTTGATACTCAATATGGTCCCAAACGATGCCATAAGGTTGCACTGTTCTGATTTCATAAGGCATGAGATCAAGCTTGAGACGCTGTTCATCGGTAATGATGGGTGGCATCCCAATGCCTTTGACTTGATCGCTGCCAAAAATACCTTCTTCCCATTTAGCAAGCGGTGATTTTCCGATTTGAGAGTGTTTTTTCTGGTGATAAATCTGTGTGCACAAAATGGTAAAACAGCGCTCAAATTCGGATAAGCTCATAACAGCTTCTTTATCCGAGTTATAGGTGCCGCGCATTTTCGGGTTGGAAAAAGTAGCTCCAGGCAGCGCCTTGATTTCTTCATTGAGGGTGCCCAGTAAGCTTTCAATATGACCACCGTAGTGCGGGGTTTTTACAGGCCGCCACTCCAGAGTAATGCCATATTCCTCACACGCCTTTTTGAGCATATTGCCCCGAAACTCTCTAGCGTTATCAGCCAAAATGGTCCTAGGCTTTCCCCAGCAGGGCCACTTCGTTTCAATATCAAATTTAGCTAGCCAGGACTCTTTTCTCAAAAATGCATGAGATAGACAAAGACCGGTAGATAAATTGCCCGGTGGATCAAAGGAGATGTAAAAGCCCAAAATCATTCTGGAATATACATCCATGATCAGCGTGAGCCAAGGCCTGCCAATGGGCTGGCGACTGACATCGTCGACCAAAATCATATCGATTAAGGTGTGATCGATCTGGGTAAGCGCCAGCGGAAAGTCTGCCCCCGGAATATGGCCTTTAATAGGTGCATATTTATCGCGCGCTGCTTTATTACCTTCCCGGGCTTTTAGCTTTTGGTAGCTACCCAGTCCTTTAATGCGATTGCGAATGGTATTTGGATGGGGGGCTGCAATACCTTCTTTGGCGCAGGCCTTGCATACCTCCATAATCGCTTTAGCAGCAGACTTTTTCTGCTTAGTTAAAAAATGAATATCAATACAACTGGCGATGATGTCATTAATTTGCTTATCTAAAAGCGTTTTGCCTTTGTCAGACCTCGTTTGCCGAATGAGTGCGCTCACCGTTCCCGTAGTTTCAAAATGGCGCAGCCAGCTATAGATGCTGGTGTAATGCACCCCAGATACTTTTGCTAGTTCTTTAATCTGAGCAGTAGTTCGGTTGGGGTTATTAATGAGCGATTTAATGAGCTCATATTTGAGCTTGGCTTTTGCAAGGGCTTTGGGGTCTTGCGCGCTCAGGTCTTTAGAAATGACTTTGCGTTTGGCTTGCGTTGGCAAGAGCTCTGAAATGGGTGCTTCGGTAAGTTCACCCGTATCGGCATCACATAAAACAATGGTTTCAAAATTAGTTGATTCTTGTTTGATGATGTAGGTTTTGCCACGGTATTGCACTTGATTGCCATGGCTCAGCACCAAAGGATTTGATCTCACCTCATTCAAGATTTGCTCCGGATAGCCGATTGCATGGTTAGATCTTGGTAAAGGTCGACATCAACTTGATGTGTTGCTATGAGATGCCATAGCGTAGGCACTAAAAGCGCCTGAGCATACTTATCGGGATCAATTGAGGAAAGCAGCGCTGCTGGTGTTGATTGACCCAGGTGTCCAAGGCGTTCTAGTAGCAACTGAATATCGCGCTCTTGGGGCTTTTGAAACTTAAACCCTGTTAAAAATCGGCAATTAGCAAGGTATGGAGTTCTGACTTCTACCTCGGTAATGAGGCGATAACGCCAGCCTACCGTCTTGGCATGGCGTATACCTGCTTTGAACTTGGGTTTGTATTGGGGCCAGTTTTCAAAGATGTCAGAGCGGTATTTGATTTCACAAAGCCATGGCGTGAGTTTGAGCTCAGGTTTAAAAAGTACCAAGACATCGGGTGTGTGCTTACGCGGCTTGCCACCAGCATCTTTCCAGCGAATCACCTCAGGTTGCACTTCAAAGCGTTCCACATCGGGATGAAACTCTAGGAGAGTTAGAAAGTCGCGCTCAAGAGTCGATTCAAATTGCGCATTGCCAATGGATTTATCAGAAGCATGCACGCCTGTGACGTTGCGGTAATTCTTGGGAATTTTCCGAACAGGCATTTTGAAAACTCATTAGAAATTATTTGTGTACAGACTATTTCTAATTTGAATACACAGTAATCCCTTAAATGTGGGAGAGTAGATTTACCTATTTGGTCTGGGTGGAGATGCGATAACAATCGTTTTTTTAACCCAGCCTTCTGCTGATTTATTTATTGATCCTCAAATAGCTTTTATGGTCGATCACACAACTTAAAGATTACATCAAGTGTAATAGACTTATATCCAAGCTAATAGTTTTTCCTTAATGACTGCAGATTGTCTAGGCCATTATTAGGGAGCTATGTTTATGAAATACAAGTCGCCTTTGGAATTCGAGTATTCCCATTTTTACTATAAATATGCAAAATCTTTTTTATCACTCCACCCCTATGGTTGGAATTAAGTCACTAAAACCATTGAGCCATCTTGGCACTTTTGCATCTGCACTAGAAAATTACGGCCGGAAATTTATTAATATTAATATTTTAGCAAGGGCTCAAGGAAGGGCATATCTCCTTGATCATGAGTTATTGGTGTGTAGTATTAGTAAAAATGCTAAATCAATTGGGCCGGTTCCAGACTGGCTCTCACCGGCGCCCATGGGGCTATTGCAGAAGATTCGTTATTTATTTCCAGAAATAATTTCGAATGAAGAATACAAAGAATTTGAGGTAGGCTATTCCTATGATGAGGCTGATGACGACCCTCAGGCTGAGAAGTTGCTAAGTCTACTTGGCACCAAAAATATTCACTGCGTAAGCTATAGAAACTATATTGAGGATCGAGATTCAATTTCAATTTGCATGATTGATCCATCAATGCTGATAATCGAAGAGAGACTGCAGTTTACCTTTGATCAAATTTGTTCCAGCGTTAAAAGCTCAACTCTTTATAAAGCCACAAAGCACCGAAATTTTGCTGATGAACTACTAGGTTTACTTCGGGGCCGCATTTAAATTCAGTGATTTTATTAGACATCTTCGTAGCTTGGCGCTATCACCTTGTTAAGGGCGTCCTTGAAACGATGTGGCTTGCAAATTTTGGCAGTTAACTGCTCGATAGCTTCGCTTGGCGATTGATTTTTTAACCCTAGAATAATCAAATGACTAGATTCTGCAACGCTAATGACTGGATTTATCATTGTTCCATAGTCAAAATTATCAAAGTAGATAATCCTTGGAGAAAGTCTAAAAGCCTCAAAAATAAGACGAGAGGTACCTTTGGTATCTAGGTCATCAAGAAAAAAATGGTAGATATTTACATTATTTTTTGCTTCAACTTGGTTCAGATCTTGCTCTGTGAATCGATCTCGTTTTGAGATAATTATGATATCTAATGCTAGTTCTAATTCAAGGTTAAGGGCTGACCATGCAAGACTTGATAATTCTTCATCGGTCCTCGCGCAAATTAATATTAGTCCTTTTTGACGTTTTCTCATTTTGATCCCTCCTGTTCTGGAATGTTTGCGATGCAGCATTAATTTTTTAATATCATTTTTTTGGAGAATGCAAAATGAATATGCTTGAAAATACCCCTGTATTTCCTAACTTGATTACAAATTAGCTCTGTAATAATTAGAAAATAACGCTGTAAAAATGGAGAAAACTGTTTGTTCATTAGAAATTACCTTTGGAATTCACAGTTGTCTAAAGTTAGCGTACTGAAAAGCTGCCTAGTAGTTGCAGCTTTATTTTTATGTGTGGCTTGTAGCCCTAAATTAGATTGGCGAACGGTCCAATCTCCTCAAGAGGGCTACGTTGCATTATTTCCAGGAAAACCTGATAGGCTTGAGCGTCATATTCAATATCAGGATCAAGATGTTTTTCAAACCTTAGAGGCCATCAAAATTGATCGTGATATTTATTCGATCAGTGCCCTACATCTAAATCAAGACCAAATTGGCCTTATGCCTCAACTGCTCAATCAGCTAAAAGATAATCTTTTAAAGGGGGTTGGAACTGATGATTCCAGTCCGATGACTACACTATCCTATTTCCAGACAGTAGATCGCCAGCGTTTACCCGTTGAAGACTATTTTTTGGATTTCAAGTCTAAGGATGTCCCGCCGCAAGCAATGCGTGTACGTTGGGTTATAAGAATAAATCCAAGCAAAGGCGCTTGGATTTATCAAGTTTCCGTGTTGCACCAAGAACCTGTGGTGACCAATATTAAAGAATTCTTTTCTCAAGAGTCATACGCAAACTTTTTTGAGGAATTTCACCCCGATTAGTGAGTTATTCGCTCACTTGAGCTTCAGTCTTGCTAAATAATAGAATTAAGAGCTGCTTTTCTCTAAAGCTGCTACTTTTGCCTCTAAGGCTTCGAGCTTCTCCCTAGTCTTCGAGAGTACCTTGGACTGCAAGTCAAACTCTTCTCGTGTCACGAGATCCATTTTCTGAAAACCTTGGTTCATCATTGCGCGCACACTCTTTTCAATATCTTGTGCTGGTGAATTGCGAATAGCGTCGCCAACCTTGTTTTGCATATCGCTGGCAATACGCTGAATTTGTTCGAGGATTTCGCCTGGTTTTTGCATGATGGTAAATAACCGTTCTAAAAAGAGTTGCGTAAAAGACACACTTTACATTTTAAGTTGAGGCTGAAAAAGTGTCCAAAAAGGCCTCAAATCGGGGAAATC
>CAIYZI010000273.1 GCA_903930665.1 uncultured beta proteobacterium | reverse complement strand
TTGATGCCATGTATTCGGCTGGTGGTTATGCTGCCGGGTTGGCGCAATCAGCCCAATCCGTAAGTGCCGTTACTTTTGATTTGGCTCAATCTGGACAGCAACTTGGTCAAGTGATTAGCACTGGCACAAGCTTATCAGCTTCAGGGTTAAATTTAGGTGCATATGGATTTACTTTTAGCTCTGCTGGAAATGCTATTGGAGATACTGCTGCATCAGGCATAAGCGGTTTTATAGCAAATTCTAGTATTGATATTGGAGTAAATATGGGATTAGGGCCTGGGGTATTAGCATTTAATCCATACGTCTTTGCTGCTAGTGTTGCTGCTCAGTTTGCAGTGCAGGCAATTGAACAGATGATGGCCTGCACACAAGAGGAGCAATTGCTAGGCATTCATCGTGGGGCTAACTTAAGCGTATATGTCAATGAAGTATGCACCAACAAGATCCCAATTATTGGCACTTGCTTGCAATGGCAAGATAACTACTGCTCATTTAATTCAATACTTGCAAAAATTATTAACTTACAAGGTAAAGCGCAGCTCGGTCTAGATTTTACAAATTGCTCTGGATTGTCGATAGCTCAAATTCAACAATTAAATTTCAGCAATATGAACTTTAGTGAATTTACCAATTCTATGGTGGCTCAAGCTCAAGCTAATTTACCTAATCCAGTAACAACCGCAGCAGCAGTGTCAACTAACGTACAGTCTGGTGGCACCAAACAATCAACCATAACGGGTACGGCGTACCCAAAACAATAAAGGAAATAAAAATGATCAAATTTGGACAATTCAACTTCAATTTAAAACGCCCAACATTCGCGAGACCAAACATTACAAAGAAAATGGTAACGGGGGGATTTGTTTGTGTGGCTCTAGTAGCCGTTTCAGTTATTTCAATCAAACAGTACTTTGAGCTTCAGGACTCGGCAAGAGCGCTTACAGTAGCGGAGGGCAATAATAAAAGATTAAACAGTCTTTTAGCCGATGTAGTTTCCGGTAGGGCTGAAGATAAAGTGAATTTTGAGAAGGAAAAAAAACAGATTAACGATGACAATGACTTGAAGGTGGCTGCATTCGCCAAGCAAGCGGCCAGTTGCGATGAAATCAAGAAAAAGCTCAAAATTAAAAATTAGTGTTGCAAAACCAACAATAAATGTTGTTTTATTCGCCAAAAAGAAAGAATAGTATAAATTATTATTGACTTTATATTTTTATTCTTAGATTATTGATTTTAAGTAATTGAGGTCTTGCTGGGCCCAATTGCTCGCTGGTAACACCCAACACATGCGGCTAAATTTATTTGCCTGCTTAACCTTTGCGGTGTCGTTAAATTGCCTTGCCAACCCCGTCATCTTGGACACACCAGATGCAACGGTGATGATTGTGCGACCAATAGATCAATGGAGCGGAAATAAGCGCTTTCTTGACATCTCTATATCAGGGCTTCAAAAAAAATGTTTTTTAGTTGTCCGCAAGGATGAAAATATTGAAAAATCTTTGGTTGAGCGCATAAAAAAGGAGTCTGCTGATCTAGGCTTCGAGCAATGCTATACCGGCAGTAGCATGGGAGGCTATATCATGCCATCGCCGCCTATTTCAGTCTTGCCATCGGAAATGGCCACTTTTAACAAGGTCCAAGAATATCTATTTAAGGCTTCCGTCCTGTTGCAAGGTAATCCCGCCACCTTGCAGGATAGGATCGCAAATAAACAAAGCATTGGAAGTGTTGTGGAGTTTCTTGCTTTTGCAATAGCATCTAAAGTCGGGGCCTCAAATGGAATTAGCCCGGCCGGGAGCTTAAATCTTGGATTGCTAACTTCTAGCGGAATTGGTCAATACCCGCTTGACTCTGAGTTCCGTATTAAAAGTGAAAATATTCCACTTCTTAATCCAGTTCCAATGGACTACGCAAAGTATAAAAGTGTTGAAGTGAGGAAGATTGAATCTTGGCCATCCAAAAATTCTAACGGCGAAATAATTATTGGATACAAAAAGGAGAAAACTCTCGAATTAGAAGAAGATCTTTTGGTTAAATCATATATCATCGCCGGCGGTTTAAATGAGGTTGTGCCAGACATTGAATTGGCTCGTAAGAATGATTATGAAGATCGCTTAAAGATCTGGAATGATTGCGTTGCCAAAGGGGAGTGCAAAGATGACTAAGGAAAAACTCACAGAAGATGCGAAGGTAATTGCACTTGAAATTGTCAAAAAGATTTGCCGAGTTGCAGATTTTGCCCTTTATATTGGAATTCGTATTTTCTTGTGCTGGTTCATTGTTATGATCATAGTCCACTTCACTCGTAAGGAATTCTTCTAATGGGTTTCTTTGGAAGAATTCTCAAACGATTTTCATCATTTCAGTACAGCACAAACTTTCTCATGTGGATCTTTATTGGGATTTTCATAATGATGTTTATCTATCAAAAGATTGAGCAAATGGTAAGCTGATGGAACAACAAGAAAAGCATATTCCCATTACAGAACTTGTCTCCACTGTCTATTGCGAGCAAAAGTATGTGTTTGATAAGGCCTATGGTGATGTAAGCCCAAAGCGAGTTGTTGAAGCAGCCAAAGCGGGAACGGCTGAACATAGTCAATTTGAATCTGAGGGTAGAGCAGGCAATCGCGGTGATAGTCGGTGTTTTGTTGCTACGCATATCTACGGCAGTAATGCCACGCAGACCAACTTACTCAGAGTATGGAGAGATTCACGGCTTATGCCTTCTATAGCGGGTAGAGCGCTTGTTGGAGTCTATTACACCATTTCCCCGACCTATCTTTCCCTGTTGCGTAAGAGCGCATTGCTAAGTCGCTTGACAGCAATACTGCTCGATCGTTTCGTATTATTTATTCAAAGGTAATCTTAGTGTTTTTTGGCATCTTATTATTAACAATATCGGCGGTTGGTAGTCTATTTCTTACAAAGATTTATAAAAGGAATCGGGATCTTTACTCATGGCTTCCACATGAATTAAAGGATGCCACCCTAGCTTTTAATGAGCACACAATATACACAAACCAGCCATACAGAATCGTTGGCAGAGCCGATAGGATTTATCAGCTTCCTAATGGAAGCTATGTCCCGCTAGAATATAAAACGCGGCCTAACAATAATAAGTATCCCGAGGACATTGCAGAGTTATCGTTACAGGCTTGGCAGCTTAGACGAGAGAATAAGCAAACTGAAGGTTACGGCTTTGTGGTTGTAAAGAATATGCTCACTGGAAAACGAACCAGCTTTAGGGTGGATTTAAAAGGTGACGCCTATTGTCAGACGTTGATAGAACGCCATTTGGCAGTGAAAGGCAGTACTGTTCCAGCCAAGAAATCTATTGGGCCAAAGTGCAAAGCATGTGGGCATACCGCAAGGTGCAAGGCGTGAATTCCAAGGGTATTTTCAAGCATATTCATTTTGCATTCTCCAAAAAAATGATATTAAAAAATTAATGCTGCATCGCAAACATTCCAGAACAGGAGGGATCAAAATGAGAAAACGTCAAAAAGGACTAATATTAATTTGCGCGAGGAC
>CAIYZI010000272.1 GCA_903930665.1 uncultured beta proteobacterium | reverse complement strand
GTCAAAAAAGAAATTGGCGTCCCTGTATTGACCGATATTCACGATATTAGTGAGATTGAGCCAGTTTCTAAGGTGGTAGATGTTCTGCAAACCCCGGCCTTTTTATGTCGTCAGACTGACTTTATTCGTGCATGCGCCCAAAGTGGCAAGCCAGTGAACTTCAAAAAAGGGCAGTTTTTATCTCCGCATGAAATGCTCAACGTGATTGAAAAGGCTCGTGCAGCTGCCGCTGAAGTGAATTTGCCTGATCAATTTATGGTTTGCGAGCGGGGCGCTTCTTTTGGATACAACAATTTGGTGTCAGATATGCGTAGCCTTGCAATCATGCGCGAAGCTCAGGCGCCAGTAGTATTTGATGCAACTCACTCAGTCCAGCTTCCTGGTGGTCAAGGTACATCTAGCGGTGGTCAACGTGAATTCATTCCAGTATTGGCGCGCGCTGCAGTAGCGGTAGGTATCAGCGGTTTGTTTATGGAAACGCATCCTGACCCAGCTAAAGCACTTTCTGATGGTCCAAATGCCGTGCCATTACATCGTATGCGGGAATTGTTAGAGTCATTACTTGCAATTGATTCAGTAGTTAAAAAAAGCGGCTCGTTTTTAGAAGATAGTTTTAAATAAAGAAACAAAGCTAATTTAATAAACACGATTTCATTATTGTTTTAAGGAGAGGTGCATGAGCGCCATTGTTGACATCATCGGTAGAGAAGTTTTAGATTCACGCGGTAACCCAACTGTGGAGTGCGATGTATTGCTTGAGTCAGGCGTTATGGGGCGTGCTGCAGTACCTTCAGGTGCATCCACAGGCTCTCGCGAAGCTATTGAATTGCGTGATGGCGATAAAGCGCGTTATTTGGGCAAAGGTGTTCTCAAAGCCGTTCAAAATATCAATATCGAAATCGCTGAATCTATCCTAGGTCTTGATGCAAGCGAGCAAGCTTTTTTAGATCACACTTTGATCGAATTAGATGGTACGCACAATAAAGCGCGCTTAGGTGCGAATGCGACTTTGGCTGTTTCGATGGCTGTTGCTAGAGCTGCTGCTGAAGAAGCGGGCTTACCTTTGTACCGCTATTTTGGTGGATCAGGCGGTATGCAGTTGCCCGTTCCAATGATGAACATTGTGAATGGTGGAGCGCACGCTAATAATAGTTTAGATATTCAAGAATTTATGGTGATGCCTGTTGGGGCAAAAAGCTTCCGTGAAGCTTTACGTTGTGGCGCTGAAATTTTCCATGAACTTAAGAAAATTATTGGCGCTCAAGGTATGCCAACAACAGTAGGTGATGAAGGTGGATTTGCACCAAACTTCAAAAGCAATCAAGAGTGCTTGCAAACCATCATGAAGGCTATTGAAGGTGCGGGCTATCAAGCTGGCGAGGATGTTCTCTTGGCTTTGGATTGCGCTGCTAGTGAGTTTTACAAAGATGGTAAATATCATTTATCTGGCGAAGGTTTGCAATTGTCTTCTGGCGAATTCTCAGACTACTTAGGTCAACTAGCTGATCAATTTCCGATTGTCTCCATTGAAGATGGTATGCACGAAGGTGACTGGGATGGTTGGGCTGATATCACCAGGAAATTAGGCAAGAAAATCCAGTTGGTTGGCGATGATCTATTTGTAACGAATACTCGCATCTTGCAAGAAGGTATTGATAAAGGTATTGCCAATTCAATTTTGATCAAAATTAATCAAATTGGCACATTGACTGAAACTTTTGCTGCGATTGAAATGGCTAAACGCGCTAACTACACTTCAGT
>CAIYZI010000271.1 GCA_903930665.1 uncultured beta proteobacterium | reverse complement strand
ATTACTTTGGCCTTTTGTATCAGCCAAAAAAGCATCTAGAGTCTTCTGATGGGATTTGCTAAATTTTTTACGGATATCCTTCTCAGCAATAAATTGGCGAGATAACTCAAGGTATGGCATTTGAGCATACTGTGCCATTCTTTTTTGATACTCAGAAGTAATGTGATACACCAAACGCTTGCTCAATGCTTTATCGCCACCCAGACTTTCACAAGCAATTACGGCACTAGAAACCAATCGTTTCAGATCCCATTCCCAACTACCAGGAAGAGTCTCATCAAAATCATTGATACCAAATACCAAACGATGCTCTGTTGTTCCAAAAAGCCCAAAGTTTGAAACGTGCATATCCCCACATAACTGAACAGTAATATCGGTAACGGGTTGATTAGCCAAATCTTGGGCCATGATCGCAGCCCCGCCACGATAAAAATCAAAAGGGGATTGCATCATCCGCTCATAGCGAATAGGTATTAGAGATGTAATTCGAGTCCTTGCTTGCTTCTCAAGAACAAGAACGGGGTCTAAGCGATTTTTAGGAGGGGTATAAACCCCTTGATCAGCAAAGCTTACTAATTTTCTAAGCACTTTTCCATCAGAAAGTCGCTTTTTAATACTGGGTCTTGGGTTTTTAAAGGACTCAACGGAATTAAGCGTGGCGACCTTATGTGCACCACGCAATTTAATCAACTTTTCTTTTGAAGACATCCCCACCCCTATTCAGCCTGAACTCCTATCTTACTGAATGTTGAAGATATGGATTCGAATAATTTAAAGTCTAAATAAGCTCATCAAGCGCCAATAAATAACGCTAGTCACTTACAAACAATGCAAGGACCCTTTCATTGACCAGAGAACGGTCTTTTGATTCCGCTTTATTCATGCACAAGTCAAAACGACTTTGAGGAGCTCAATCTATATGATCCGCATGGATTTCTTTTGTTATTTCTAGACCCATTAATAAAATCCTATTTTGCGCATTGCTTGATCAGCCTCCATCATAGCTATCGTATATTTCAATATTATTAAGGGATGAGATAATTTAATAAATTCAATGCACCGTCGTTCAAAAAGATAAAAAGGATATTTAGACAGTCTATGGATATTTATCTCAATATTGCCGTACGCCTCAGTCTTGCTCTGCTTGTAGGGATGATTCTGGGCTTAAACCGTTGGCTTCATCACAAATCCGCTGGCATTCGGACTCACTCACTGGTGGCCATTGGCGCAGCGACTTCCGTCTTACTCATTGGGGACTTTGTTAAAGATGATGCTCAATCTGTTAGTCGAGTAATTCAAGGCTTAATTACAGGCCTTGGCTTCTTGGGTGCAGGCGTCATCATCAGAGAGCGAAGTTCACAAAGAATTCATGGTCTTACTACGGCCGCAAGTCTCTGGGCATGTGCAATTTTGGGTGCAGCTTTTGGTGCCGGGCAACTTGTACTCGGAGGAATGGCAGTTTTTGCGATTCTCTTTACCCTAGTTATCGGTGGCCCCTTAGAAACCGCTGTTTCTAAGGCCTTGGGAATTAAGCGGGAATCAGAAATTTCGGCCGATCCAGACTAAAAAATCACTCACTCATAGAAATATTACTTTTGTCATATTGATTTGGTAGGATTCCATCTAATTACAACTCACACTTATATTCAGATGAGCAAATATCAATACGAAGATGCTGTAATTCAACTCCAAGAAACAGGATCCATTAGCTTGGACGACTTTAAAAACCTTCCTTACGAAGATCTTACCGAATTATTAGAAGAGATCAAAGTATGGTGCCTGTATGCCAACGGCAAGATTGACAAGCTATGCAAAGAATCTAAGAAGAAAAAGAAAAAGAAAAAGAACTAAGTTTTAAAGGGAGATCCGCTCTTTAGGAAATCGCAATCTAAATGTGCTGCCCTTACCTGGGGAACTTTCAATTTGAAGCTGGGCATGATGGCGATTAGCAATATGCTTAACAATGGCTAATCCAAGACCCGTTCCACCAGTATCCCTAGACCGACTGCGATCAACACGGTAGAAACGCTCGGTTAATCTTGATAAATGTTCTGAGGCAATTCCAGGCCCAGTATCTGTAACTGAAAATTCACCCTGTCCGTCAGCGTTTAAACTCCATTTAACACTCACCATTCCAACATCTGGGGTATAGCGAACTGCATTCGAAACTAAATTGCTAAAGGCAGACAGTAATTCTCTTTCCTCACCCAAAATACTGGCTGAAGTAAGAACTTCAAAATTAAAGGCATGTTTACCTTGTGAAAGTGCTTGCGCATCATTTTTCAGCAAGGCCATAATCGTAGGAACCTGTACAGCCTGCATAGGCGCTGGCAAAGTATTAGCCTCTAGATTGGCTAAGGTTAACAAGTCCTCAACTAAGCTCTTCATTCTTTGAGCCTGAGACATCATTAATTCAATGTATTGCGTTTGCTGAGCCTTATCCAAATCTAAAGACTGTATGGTCTCTAAGAAGCCCATCAACACAGTAATTGGTGTTCTCATTTCATGGGAAACGTTTGCTACAAAATCCCTGCGCATTGCATCCGCTTTTTGAAGATCAGTGACATCCTGAACAAGTAATAAATGGCGCTTATCTCCATATGGAAATGCCTGCACCATCAGACTGAGATTACCTTCGGGACCCATTCTTTCTAAAAGAAGCGGCCCCTCAAAAATTCTCTTATTCAGGTACTGAATAAATTCAGGACGTCGAATTAAAAAATTGATACGCTGTAAAACATCACGCTTAAATTCCAATCCAAAGAAACGCTCTGCGATGGCATTACACCATTCAATCTGGTCTTGATCATCGAGCATCACAATGCCATTTGGTGAAGCTTGGAAGGCCTCTATAAAGCGATTATGTTGTTTTTCAATAGATTGAATCTCTAGCTTGAGATTACGAACTAAGCGTTGCAAGCGAAAAAAGACTTCTTCCCAAAAGCCGCTTGGTAAGGGCATATTTTCAACGGCATTGGCAATGGCGTATTTCCTTAATCGCGCCAAGTTGACATACGAATACGCCAAGGGTATTGCGAGAACAGTCATGCCTGCTGTGATGGCAAAATTTACCCCCCAATTGGCTAGGGTGATATAGGCGGCAATAAACGCCAAGCAAACAATAAAAACGAAACGTGTGATAGCAGATAACATGCTGCAATCTTAGTTCATCTAGTCATCGCACCAGAAAACACACCCAAAAGAGGGATTTAGGTCTCAGTAGGTGTTTTGGTGATCCTATATCCACTACCCCGGATAGTCTCAACAAAGCGGTCGCAATCATATGGAGCAAGAGCAGCTCTTAACCTCTTAATATGCACATCCACAGTGCGCTCTTCGATATAAATATCGCTACCCCACACCTTATCCAAAAGATTGCCCCGAGTATGAACCCGTTCGGGGTTGCCCATCAAAAATTGCATTAGACGAAACTCTGTAGGGCCAAGTGCAATGGTTTTTGGTTCGGCATTAGGCCAAACAGCCAGCACGCGATGCGATACCGAATCCAGCCTCAAAGGGCCAACTGAGAGCGGTCCAACATCTTCCATAGGAGTTTGTCTACGTAAGAGCGCCTTAACCCTAGCTATCAACTCTTTAGGAGAAAAGGGTTTGGTAACGTAATCATCAGCGCCAGAATCAAGGCCAAGAACCTTATCGGACTCCTCGCTTTTAGCGGTAAGCATCAGAATTGGTAGGCCTCTAGTGAGTTCGTTCGCACGTAATTCTCTTGCAAACTGTACGCCTGATTTTCCAGGGAGCATCCAATCTAAAATCAGAAGATTGGGCAATTGATTACGCATCATATTCATTGCCACATCGGTTTGAAGCGCCTTTTCCACTTCATAACCAGCGTGGGTCAGATTAATAGCAATCAATTCCGCAATAGATGGCTCATCTTCAACAATTAAGATACGCTGAGTCATGGAGTGGTTCAAGCTTAGCGCTTGTTCGCCTCACGAACTAAATCCTCGTGCGGGATATGGCGAACATCTGAGCCTTTAACAATGTAGATCACAAATTCAGCAATGTTCTTAGCGTGATCACCAATACGCTCTATCGCTTTGGCGATCGTTAGCATATCAAGGCCAGTAGTAATCGTATGCGGATCTTCAGTCATGTACGAAATTAACTTACGTACAAAAGCTCGGAATTCTTCATCAATTTGACGATCCTCCTCAACTACTTCGGCAGCAGCAATCGTATCTAAGCGTGCAAAAGCGTCAAGACTACGACGCAATAAAGAGATGGCCATTTGACCTGATAGCTTAATTTCAGCCACATTAATATTGTGACTAGCTCCAGCTTCAATTAAGCGTTTAGTTCTTTTTGCAACACGCTCAGCTTCATCCCCTGCTCTTTCGAGATTGGTAATGGCTTTTGAAACTGCCATGACTAAGCGCAAGTCTCTTGCGGTTGGCTGACGTCTTGCAATCAATTCAGTACAAGCTAAATCAATTTGAATTTCCAAATCATTAACAAGCTTTTCATTCTGAATAACTACATTGCAAGTTTCAAGATCCATTTGCGTAAAAGCGCGCATGGCAGTCGATATCTGAGACTCAACCAAACCACCCATTTCAAGCAACTTGCTTGAAAGGGCATTTAAATCGACATCAAATTGTGATGAAAGGTGTTTATCTGGCATATTTATCTCCAATTAGCCGAAGCGTCCTGTGATGTAATCTTCTGTCTCTTTACGCTTAGGTTTGATAAAGATTTCATCTGTCTTGCCAAACTCCACCATGCTTCCAAGATACATATAAGCAGTGTAATCGGAGACGCGTGCCGCTTGCTGCATGTTATGAGTCACGATAGCAATGGTGTACTCATGCTTCAATTCATTAATTAACTCTTCGATTTTCCCAGTCGAGATTGGGTCAAGCGCTGAGGTTGGCTCATCCAACAAAATAATAGAAGGTTTTACTGCTACGCCACGGGCAATACACAGACGTTGTTGTTGACCACCAGAAAGGGATAAACCGCTGTGATGTAGCTTGTCTTTCGCCTCTGTCCATAAGGCGGCTTTATTTAAAGCCCACTCGACACGCTCATCCATTTCAGAACGTGAGAGTTTCTCATATAAACGAACACCGAAAGCGATGTTTTCATAAATAGACATTGGGAACGGTGTAGGTTTTTGAAAAACCATTCCAATGCGTGAGCGAAGAAGATTTAAGTCTTGGCCAGGAGCAAGAATGTTTTGACCGTAGAAATTAATCTCACCTTCAGCACGCTGACCAGGATAAAGATCGTACATACGATTTAAAGTACGTAAGAGTGTAGATTTACCACAGCCAGAAGGTCCAATAAATGCAGTGACCTTACCCTCTTCGATATCTAAATTAATATTTTTAAGGCCCTGAAAAGCGCCATAAAAGAAATTAAGATTGCGCACTTCAAGAGCATTTTTAGCTAATTGTTGCGGCGCTTGGGTAGTTCCCATATTCATTCTGCCTCCTTGACTATCGATAGCATTTAAGTCAAACATTGTTTTCATATTACTCATCCCTGAGCCTTGTCACGAAATACCACACGCGCCAAAATATTCAGACCAAGTACGGTAAAGGTAATGAGCAGCGCTCCACCCCATGCAAGCTCAACCCAGTTGTCATAAGGACTCATTGCAAACTGGAAAATTACCACTGGCAAGTTCGCCATTGGTGCATTCATATTGGTTGAGAAGAACTGATTGCTCAGGGCCGTAAACAGCAAAGGCGCAGTCTCACCACTGACACGAGCCAGTGACAATAAAACACCTGTCATGATGCCACTTTGCGCTGCTTTTAAGGTGATCAAAAAGGCCACTTTCCATTTAGGGGCACCTAGAGCATAAGCCGCCTCACGCAAACTACCCGGCACCAGGCGCAGCATGTTTTCAGTGGTGCGAACAACTACTGGAATCGCAATCAAAGCCAAGGCAATTGTTCCCGCCCATCCTGAAAAATGCTTCACTTGAGCTACGACAAAGGCATAAACAAATAAGCCAATCACGATAGAAGGGGCGGATAACATGATGTCGGTAACAAAGCGGGTAATAGCCGCCATCTTGCTACGATCACCATATTCAGAAAGATAAAGACCAGCTAAGACACCAACAGGGGTGCTAATTAACGTACAGCTGCCGATCAGCATTAAGCTACCCACAATTGCATTCGCCAACCCACCGCCCTCAGATCCTGGAGCAGGTGTGCTGGCAATAAACATATTGAGATTGATAGCAGAAAAACCTTTAGTAAATAAAACCGCCAAAATCCAAATCAGAAAGGTCATTCCCAATAACATCGCGAACATCGACAAGACTAGGCCGATCTTATTGATACGTTTACGACGAGTAAAAACCGCCTGATCAATATTAGCCATTTGACTCATGATTTAAGTCCTTGACTTTTTTCCATGCGAATCAACATCCATTTAGCTAAGGCTAAAACCACAAAAGTAATAAAGAATAAAGCTAGGCCCAGCGCAAATAATGATGAGGAATGTAAGCCAGCCTCTGCTTCGCCAAATTGATTTGCCAAAGTTGAAGCAATAGAGCTCCCAGGAGCAAATAAGGAAGGAGAAATTCTTCTAGCATTACCAATGACAAAGGTTACAGCCATAGTTTCACCAAGCGCCCTACCCAATCCCAGCATGATTCCACCGATCACACCTGCCTTGGTATAAGGAAGCACAATCCTTCTGACAACTTCCCAGGTAGTACAACCAATACCATAGGCAGACTCTTTTAATACTGGCGGAACGATTTCAAAAACATCGCGCATCACCGAAGCAATAAACGGCAAGATCATCATTGCCAAAATAAGACCAGCACACAACATACCGATACCATTAGCTGGTCCAGAGAAAAGAATGCCAAGTAAAGGGATCTTTCCAAAGGTAGCCTGTAATGCAGGCTCGATATAGTCGCCAAAAATGGGCGCAAAAATAAATAATCCGAACATCCCGTAGATGATCGATGGGACTGCGGCCAATAATTCAATAGCAATCCCCAAGGGACGCTTAAGACTTGAATGGCAAATTTCCGTCAAAAATACGGCAATACCAAAACTTAAAGGAACGGCGATGACTAAGGCGATTACAGAAGAAACCAGAGTTCCATAAATAGCAATCAGGCCACCAAATTTCCCGCCAACAATATCCCACTCATCGCTAAAGAAAAAACCAATCCCAAATTCGTTTAGGGCCGGCCAAGCATTGATAAAAAGAGAAACGATAATCCCCATCAACGCTAAAAGTACAGTCAAGGAGAAAAACTGTGTAACT
>CAIYZI010000270.1 GCA_903930665.1 uncultured beta proteobacterium | reverse complement strand
TCTAATGAACAAACAGTTTTCTCCATTTTTACAGCGTTATTTTCTAATTATTACAGAGGTAATTTGTAGTCAGATTGGTAAATACAAAGGTATTTTCATACATATCCTTATCCCGAATTTACGATCAGCGCCCTTACCAGCAGTTAAGTCAATAAATTTAAACGGGGCTCACACTCAAAACCTCAGCGCAGGATACACGAACAAACTCATTCATCTCGTAGCAGTAAATCAGACCTTGATATCAGCAATCACTAGCTGCACACGGAGCAAAATATGAATAGAAAAATAATCTCCCCCAAGAATCTTGCTCTATTACTCATTCTAAGTTTAATTTTCTTTGGCCTAGGCATGGCCATGAAGCGCCCCTCCAAAGAATTAGACCCCATATCCACCCCGAAGCTCTCCAGTTACGAGTGGGTGCTAAAGATTGATGGAGAAACTGATGATGAAGCATTTCAACGTTGGTCGGCCAATGATCAGATAGAAATAAAGGAGTGGCATGAACAAAAAACCCCTGAAATTAGCTACAGACTTTCAGCCAGAATCATCGAGGGATCTCAAGGAAAAATTCAGCCAGGAAGAGTGCTTAAATTTCAGTGCGTATCTCAAAATGAGATCACTGAAATTCAATTTGACGACAATAAACCACCCGCCACTTTTGAAATTCACCAAAGATGCGGGCTTAGACTATGGATATTAAAACTTAGAATGATCTAACGCTACAAATAAGCAAGACTTTGGTGGATTTTGTCTGGCTATATGATCACTCATCTCCGGATATATTCTTTTAAATTCTGCCTCTAAAGATTCTTTAATTTTGATCCTAAAACATGGATATACCGCTACAGAATCAGAAATTCCGTTGCGATAAGTTTTACGATCAATTGAAATGGATTTAAACAACACGTACTCCTCGCTAGGTTGAACGCGGACATTGGGGGAGTATATTGCCAAATGTTTGTTCGCCCATATTGAAAATAAGGCCGTTGAGTCAAAGCGGAAAACTAAGCCAGTGTCACGTAGCGCGACTCAATCAAATAGTTTGCAAGCGCAAAGATAAAGCCTCTTAAGGCTTTTAAGGTTTGCTCTAATTGATGCCTGCAAATATTCTTAATCTTGCAGCCTATGAGGTCTGCAAAATTGATTCTGACGATCATAACTACCATATTGAGGCAGTGGCTGCTGTAGCTCCTAAAACGTGTCAAGCGTGCGATTCGGAATCTCTTGTTGGCTTTGGGCGAAGAGAACAGTTAATCAAAGACATCCCCTCCCATGGCAAACGAGTTGGCATCTATATTGACACCCGTAGGTTTCAGTGCCGCTCTTGCAATAAGACCTTTTATGAAGCCTTACCAGAGGTAGATGCTCACCACTTAATGACATCTCGGCTTGTGATCTGGATAGGCAAGCAGGCTATTAAGCGCACCTTTGCCAGTATTGCAGAGGAGGTTGGCATTACTGAAGGCAGTGTTCGCAACATCTTTCGTGACTACATTAACCAGCTTGAGCAAACCATATGCTTTGAAACACCTAAATGGATGGGTATTGATGAAATTCACCTCATTAAACCAAGGGGTGTCATCACCAATATTCAGAACAATACGGTGGTCGAATTGCTGCCGAATCGCAATAAAGAAACGATTATTAAATATCTGTCTAGCTTGCAGGGCAAAGAGGAAATTTCTTATGTGGCGATGGATATGTGGGCACCGTATCGCGATGCCATCTTGCAAGTGCTCCCAGATGCCAAAATCGTGATTGATAAGTTTCATGTGGTCAAAATGGCTAATGAAGCGGTGGAGAGGATGCGCAAGAGTTTTAAGGCGGAGCTTTCGCCCAAAGTGCGCAGAACGCTCATGCACGATCGTTACACATTGCTTAGGCGTGAGTCTGATCTGACCGATAAAGAGGCGCTACTTTTATCTGGCTGGGCTAACAACTTCCCAACCTTGGCTTTAGCCTACCGCCTCAAAGAGGATTTCTTCAAGATCTACGATGCCAAAACTCGTAATGACGCTTTAGCGCTTTTTGCCGCTTGGGAAATATCGGTAACCCATGAAGTCCGAGATGCCTTTAGTGATCTCATTCGGGCTTGGCGCAATTGGCAGCCGTACATCCTCAATTACTTTGATCACCCAGTTAATCAACCGATTACCAATGCTTATACCGAGTCACTGAATAACCTCATCAGAGTGATGAATCGCCTTGGGAGGGGTTATAGTTTTGAGGCGCTTAGAGCCAAGATTCTATTTTCTGAAGGAGCGTTTAAGAAAGAGTTGCAGCGCCCTAAGCTTGAAAGACGAATGGGCTATGGAAATCCTGATATGCCTGTGATGTTCCGTATGGCCTCGGGCATGGATAGCAAGGAGAGGTCAACTGAAGATGAGGTTGCAGAAGTTAACTACGGAGTAGATATATCAATCCTAACCAGAATGATTGAGGCCGGAGAAATTTAATGCAATCTTCAACTGATAGCGCCCAAATAATTCTCAACCGCACAACTAAAACATTGAATCGAATGATTAAGTTTTATGTGGCGCATAAAACCATGAAATATATCCACTCGCAGAAGACGGGTGACTGGGAAAATCTTGAAGATGAGCTCCATAACTCCTATCCTATTAAGGGGGTTCGAGTGCGCAACTAAAGATAATTTAAACAAGTTTGAAAGAGATGATGGCGGGTTCCTAGAGTTTGAATACCCCCTAAGCCCAGATGATGTGATCGATGAAATAAATTGCTACCCCATTGATGCGGCCTCAGCAAGTTATCTTTTTATGATCCTTGAGGATCATGGGGATAATATTGCCAAATTAGTTAATCCCAAATATAAGGTAATCGAGAAATCTCGCTCTTGTAAGGAATGTGGAAAAGTGGTTGCATCTACTTCCCAGCGACAGTCTTGGCATAGCGGCATATCTGGGAAACTCAATCCCTCTAAATCTGAAATAAAAAAATCCACAGAGTCCATGGAATCAGTATTTTCAGCTCTGTCGTCCGATAGCAATACTGAATTGGCTGTTACACGCCTTG
Organism: uncultured beta proteobacterium; assembly: GCA_903930665.1. GTDB lineage: Bacteria > Pseudomonadota > Gammaproteobacteria > Burkholderiales > Burkholderiaceae > Polynucleobacter. Next base: position 1,400 of record CAIYZI010000270.1, on the reverse strand, counting down.
CAAAACTTAAATTTTATCGCAATGCCTATGCCCATGAAGGCAAAGCGCTAATCAAATTTCATGATTTCTTTTGCGAGGCCGTGGCTATAGTGCTATTTCTGTACTTCTTTCTGCTACCAGACGCTGCAGAAATAAAGGCATACCCCTTTATGGAATATGAAGGATTGGTGGATGATTGCAGCCAATAAATCTACATCTCAACTTTATTGGCAAACTGCGCCGCGTACCTTAAATATCTCAATATCAATCACGGATTACGGATACCCGAAAATACTAAGTGCATTTTTCAAGACCCAATGGCTTGGGATGCATTTTTATAAACTTACCCACACGATTGTCTTAATAGATCAGCCAAAGCCTCATTAGAAAGACCGCCTTCTACTGATTGCACAATCCATTTGCCTAAATCGGTATTGGTAAATTGTGGTGATAGCTCGTGCGCACATAAAATTAAATGAACCGCAGCCGCGGCAGTTCTTTTATTGGCATCATTAAAGCAGTGACCTTTGGCGATAAATATCCCAGCGCAAGCTGCATATTGATATACATCGGTGATAAATCCATAATCAAGCCTATTTTGTAGGCGAGCAAGTACCCCGGCTAGGGATTTGTCCGCAGCTAGGCCCTGTAGCTCGTTAGCACCAATGATTGCATCATGAATCTCAACAACATCGGATTCATCGAGCGTAAAAAAATGCATTATTTGTCCTTGAGGTATTCAATGACGTGAGCAATCTTGGGCAGGTCATTTTTAATGTAATTGCGCAGCTTTTCTTTGTCCAGCGGAGCAGTCGTGATATCGGCAACAGCCCCAATGGGAACGAGATAGGCAACTGCTTCATTGCGGTTCAGGATGGCTACGGGCTCGTTACCAGCTTTGGCAAGCACTTTTCCAGGCTCTCTGAACTCAGTAAGAGAGGCTGTATTACGGGTTAATAGATGTTCCATATGAGTTCCTAGTGTGTATCTAAATGTGTAATATAACACACAAAATAGGATAGAGTGAGCTGTAATTCAGCCAGTAAAACGCTTCCTGTGAAGACGAATTGGGTTGAAAAGGGGGTCTAAGATAGCTTGGATACTGGGGTAATTGAAGGATGCCAATAGTTCCAAGTAAATTACAAAAACATGAATTTACTTGGAAATATTGAATTTGTGTGACGGCGCAAGTTGCTGAAAATGATAACAAAATAAGTGAAATTTAATCTATCAAACCATATGAATGCGCATTCAATTAAAGACCTTATTGAGCAGGTAATGGCTGTTAAAAGTAAAAAAATCTCACTACAGTCCGCCATAGATACTGGCCAGATTCTTTCAAGGCGCCAACTGATGGAGAGGGTGGCTTCTGAGGGGCTGGAGGTTACTCGTAGCGGGTCTAGCTACCTCGGCCTTCGAGG
>CAIYZI010000269.1 GCA_903930665.1 uncultured beta proteobacterium | reverse complement strand
CCACCATTGATCTTCCGGCAGGCTCTTTCCATAAAACACTCACAAATTCTGGGCGTATGAGGACCATGGCTAATCCAACAACAAATGGCAGAGCACTTAAAATCCATGCGGACGCTCTAGCCTCTGATGTCAAAGCGTGCAATATCATTTTTGATTTCAAGCGCTCGCGGGTTAAAGAAGCTACACCCTTAATTAGGCTAGATAAGTTTCCACCAATTTCTTGGTTGATAAACACCGCCACGGCAAAATAACGCATTTCAGCACAGTTAATACGGGTAGATAAATCAGCCATGGCATGCTGAACCGATCTTCCAAAATTAATTTCCTGAAACGCGCGCTGAAACTCCGACCCAATGGGCTCTTGAGCCTCGCTTGATGCGAGTTGCAATGATCCAATAAATGTATGACCTGCCTGCATTGCTCTTGAGATGAAATCTAGTATCTCGGGAAGTTGTTGCTCAAGTTTTGCCTGACGCTTCCCAAGCTTAATCCACATAACAATAATAGGAAGAAACGCGATGATGAAAGAGATGGATATCACTAGCAAAAAAGGGACATCTAACTTTTCCAAAATATAAGCCGGTATAACTACCAACAAAATTAACAGTAAGATAAACTGATCACAACGCATCGACCAGTTAAGCTTCAGTATGCAATCGTGAAAATAGCGAGCCACCCTCACCTTCAATAGCAACGCGTTTAAGCGTGCATTATTACTGAGAACCGCTACATTAGTTCGCTCAAGAGGGGTCGTTAAATCTGCGCCAGAGATCACTGCTAGACGTTTATTAATGCGCGCCCTCATCCTTCCATAGCGCATTTTCCAAAAAGAATATAGGGCATATGCCATACCCATAAAAAATATGGTGAATGAAAAAAGCGAGAAGATGAACCGCAAACTCATCTAGCGATCCTTAATCCTATTGGGATCAAATAAGTAATCCGCAAGGGGAGCGCCACGAGCTTGCAAACGATCGGCAAATTTTGGCCTGATACCTGTTGCCCTAAAATGGCCCAACACAGTTCCATCAGGTGCAACGCCAGTCTGATCAAAGCAAAATATTTCTTGCATAGTGATGATGTCACCCTCCATGCCAGTAATTTCCTGAAGGCTAAGGACCTTTCTGCGGCCATCACTTAAACGGGCTACCTGAACAATGACTGATATGCCTGAAACGATTTGCTGACGTAGTGCCTTAGGAGCAACGCTAATACCCGCTAAACCGACCATATTTTCAAGTCGGGTTAAGGCATCTCTTGCGGTGTTGGCGTGAATAGTGGTCAAAGAACCTTCGTGACCTGTATTCATCGCTTGAAGCATGTCGATGACCTCAACACCCCTCACCTCACCGACAATAATACGATCGGGTCGCATCCGTAAGGTGTTTTTGACCAACGCTCTCTGACTAACTTCGCCCTTACCTTCAATATTTGGTGGGCGTGTTTCCAAACGGACCACGTGAGGCTGCTGCAGCCTCAACTCAGCAGCATCCTCGATGGTAATAATCCGTTCGTTATCAGGAATAAACCCTGACATCACATTCAATAAGGTCGTTTTGCCGCTACCTGTGCCGCCCGAGATCAACATATTGGTTTTTACTTTTACTAAAGCACCAATAATGAGGGCCATATCACTGGTCATCGAACCATACTCAATAAGATTTGATACGGTGAGTGGAACTTCTGAAAATCGACGAATGGATAATGCTGGACCATCTAATGCTAGAGGTGGAATGATGGCATTTACACGTGAACCATCTGGTAATCGAGCGTCAACCATTGGACTTGACTCATCAATACGACGCCCTACTCTCTCGACAATTTTCTCAATTACTTTTAATAAATGCGCATCGTTATCAAATTGAACCTTCGTGCGCTCTAGACGACCTTTTCGTTCAACAAAGATAGTCTTGTAGTTATTAACCAAAATATCAGAAATCGTTGGATCTGAAATCAAGGGTTCAATAGGTCCAAGTCCAATGATCTCATTTTGTATTTCATAGACCAATTGAGCTAGGTTATCCTCACCAATAACAATCTGATCTTGTTCGACGATCTTTTTAATGCAGGTCTTCAGATAAATCTTTAAATCCAAATCAGTCATGTGATCTACGATGGATAGATCAATGGTCTTTAATAGGCGCTCATGCAATGTTGCTCGAAGACCAGCGCCTTGCTTAAATGCTATATCAGTTGCCGTCTTTTCATTCGGGAAACCAGGTTCCCGAGTGAGATCATTTTGAATGCGCTCGCGTAATGACATATCTCAAGCTCCTAAAATCATGAGAGCAGCTTTTTAAACCAAGGAATAACGGAATTCCCTTTAACGTCAATTTCAGCAATATTGCTCGCCATAGCAACAAATGCATTACTTAAAGGGATATTTGGTTGTAATTTTTCAATCGGGATACCAGTATTAACCGACTCTGTAGCATTTAAGAAGTCATTCGGGAAAACCCATTCAATCGGCTTTTGGAGTGCTTCTTCCATCTTATCAAGGGAGATCGTTACTGCTTTATCCATACGATTTAGAACGGTACCAATTTTGCGAGATTCATATCCGAGCAGGCTAAATAGATGCAATACCTTAGTTACCGCACGGATATATGAAATCACTGGTTGGAAAACAATGAATACCTTATCGGATCGATCTAAGACTTTCATGCTAATCGCCTCGATCTCTCTAGGCAGATCTACGATGACATAGTCATAATCTTGAATGGCAACTGTTAAAAGATTGTCAATATGCTGAGGTTTTATTCCAACCGCCTTATCTGGACTATCTGGTGCCTGAAGTAAAAAATAATTCTCAGAAACTTGCGTAGTTGCAGATGCAATCACTGTTGAATCAAGACCAGTTTGGCTGATGACATCAGTAAGGGTACTTGCCCCAGCATTTTCAACCAAATAGAATGCAGCATCGCCAAATTGCATATGCAAATCAATAAATAAAACCTTTTGTTTGCAGTCCTTTGCTAAGGCGTAGCCTAAGTTGCCCGCCACAAAAGTCGCTCCCGCACCTCCCTTAGCAGATATAAATGAAAGTATCTTTCCGCGAGGACGATAGGTTGATGCTATGTAACGCCGCAATCTTAAACGCTCTAATGCATCTAAAAGTTCTGCTTGTACAACTGGGAAACTGATCACCTCAGCTACACCAGCACGCATCAACTCGATTAATTGACCGTTTTGACTGTCATTTGTGGCATAGATAATTGCCGGATTTGCATGTTCACGAGTACATGAAGTGATCGTTCTGATGTCTACTTTCGTAACATGTTCCGCATCAATAATTAATACATTTGAGGAAAATAAATCTACTCGCTCGATATCAAGCTCTCCATCATGACGGTCCAAAAATACAAATTGATCTTGCTGAGAGTTTGTTTCAAGAACTTCTTTGATTCCCACCAAAGATTCTGGGGTGCTAGCAATAACGGTAATTTTCATCAGTGCGCTACCCCACTAGTTCCCATAGTCGCCCCTGTTGGATAAGTTCCACCACTAGTAGGCGCTTTAACTTCAAAGGATTTTTGGTAATTATCAATCCCTGCTTTTGCCGAAGGACCATCTAACCCTTTGGTAACCTTTTTGTTTCCATCTGGAGCCGACGGATTTACTTCTTGAGCTTTAACAGCACTTGTTACAGAGCTACCGAAATCAGGCTCGGGATTCCAGTTAGATTGACAAGCTATCAACCCGCTAGACATCAATAAAACAGAAGCTGTGTAAATGGTTCGTTTTAATAACATATTTTGGTTGTTCATTTTGTACCCTCCTCAACTGTAGGCTGTGGTTTGCTACCCTCTAGTTGACCATTTACCAAAAACTCTGTTGCAGATGGTTTAATGTATTTATCTGTAGGCAAGCCAATCTTAGTACCGACGGGTTTAACGATATGCGGAGTAATCACAATAATTAACTCGCTACGATCAGCCTTGAAAGAAGAGCTTCTAAATAATGCTCCGATAACCGGTACATTCGCCAAACCTGGGAATGCACTCACAATCTCAGCAACGTTATTGGAAATTAAGCCACCGATCGCAAAACTCTGTCCGTCATAAAGCTCAACAGTAGTAGATGCTTGGCGAGTGGTAATTGCTGGCATCACAGTTGTCGATCCATTGGCTGACACTGTAATACCCGTTGGATTTACCTCGGAAACCTGAGGACTTACCTTTAGATTAATACGGCCTTCGGATAAAACGGTAGGTGTAAATTTAACGCCCACACCATAGTTCTGAGGTTGAAGGGTAATCACCGCACCACCACCCGTGGAGCTAGTTTGAGGAACTGGCAAAAATACGATTCCTCCCGATAAGAATTCACCCTCTTGGCCACTAATGGCCATAATGTTTGGTTCAGCCAAAATCGTAATCAAACCACTATTAATCTGAGCCTGCAGCCATGCACTGGTAGACCCTATGGTGCCAGCAGCGCTGGCGGCAAAACCCAGAGGTGCAGAGTTCAGCATATTGAAACTAAAGTTGCTTCCTTGCACTTGAACGCCCAATGCGTCAGCAACGGATTTATCCATTTCAGCAATTCTGACTTCGATGAGAACTTGAGGCAAATCATTCGTAGTCATCATATTGAGGACTTTTTTGCCAGTGAACTCTTGGGCAACTAAAACAGCCTGCTGCACCTTCATTGCATCTGAAACCTGACCAGTAAGTACAAGAGACTCACCCGCAGACGATGCTTGTATGTTCTTTTCACCAGGAATGAGTTTTGCCAGCAAATCTTGAAGAGCTCCTGCATCGGCGCCCACTGCTACATCAAGTGTCGATACACCGCCAGAGGAGTGCCATAAAAACACATTTGTAGAGCCCACCTTCTTCCCAAGCAAATAAATCTCTGTTGGGCTAACAATCATCACATCAGCAATAGAGGCATCGCCTACAGAAATGCGTGTAATAGGATTGGCATATTTATATAGCCTAGATTTACCTAAGGATATTTGTACGCTTGAAGTTCTGCCTACGTCTTTTGTTGCGACCGCCTCAGCCGCCAGCAGAAAATTGGGAGAGAGCAATACCCAAGCAAATGAGAGGCTTGTGAATACAGCGCTGAATTTTTTAAGCAATTTGATATTCATATTATTTACCCAAACCAGATTCCATTCGAACAGATGTTCCCCTAATCACCTCAACCCCACTTTCAGTAGTCGTTTGAGTTTGCATATCTGACTGCTCTACGCCAGAGCCTTCTGTTTGATTGCGAAGAACTAGAGATATGCTTCCTGCCATTCTCGCTGCATCAAGCACTTCAGCCTGCTGCGGGGTCACCTCCAAGGTGACAGAAGTAGCCAGCTTTGGCTTGGCTTCATCAGAGCCCGCACGATCTTGAGCCACCGCTAAGACCAAAATACGTTGCATGATAATTCTGGAGGTAAAACGTCCGCCGTCATCTTTGCTGCTAAATAAGACATCAACATATGCTCCTGGACTTACGAAGCCAGCTACTTCTGTGACTTCATTCACATTCATCGATATGGCACGCTTACCAGGGGATATTGCAAAAGCCAGACCCGCTGAAGAATTGGGGGAGTAAAGCATGCTCTCCAAAATAATTTCCCCAGGGGCAATCTCTACCTTAGGTACGCGACCTATTAAACTTTCAACCGTATCCTTTACGCCTACGGGAGCGGACCCTTTAGGTAACCTCATCAGTTTTAGTTGAGATTGTGAAATCGGTGTGCCTATGGCGATTTTTTCCGAAGATGCCACAACCAAAACCGTCTTAGAGGTGTCATCCTCCTTAACCATGATGGAGGCTATAAATAAGGCCACCAAACCAATAGCAGAAGCGATGATGAGGGAAAGAAGAATCCGTCTATTTTGCATATTTATAGGAGGTTAGGTTTTAAGAAGGCAAAAATTGCGCCTAAAGAAATTGCAAACGCATAAGGCAGGTGAGCCTTTCTGGGGGCTGACTCGACCGATTTGATGGCGCGTTTCTGATTGAAATGATCGTAAATCAGATAACACGCTACAACTACTCCGCCTACAACTG
>CAIYZI010000268.1 GCA_903930665.1 uncultured beta proteobacterium | reverse complement strand
TTCTGGGCCAAAGGTTGGGCGTAATGACCCTTGTACTTGCGGTAGTGGCAAGAAATATAAGAACTGCTGCGGTGCATTGAGTTAGAGGTAGTGCTAACCAGTGCTGATAACTTTTAAATAAATGGCCTAGTTTTTTCTAGGCCATTTTTCTAAGTGAAAGCCCTAGGCCCAAATCCTGACACAATAAATCTAGATCTGTCATGATCTATTAGATTTATTAATTTCAGGGAGGTGACATGACAGTTTCTTTTAATTTAAATGGCAACGCCATTCAATTTGAGGGCGATCCAGAAACTCCTATTCTATGGGTTTTACGTGACCATCTAGATGTAACTAGTCCTAAATACGGATGTGGTGCTGGTCTGTGTGGTGCCTGCACGGTGCATCTCGATGGAGCTGCTATACGCTCTTGTTCAATCCCCATATCTGAAGCAGCCGGAAAAAAAGTAGTTACTTTAGAAGGTTTACCTGAGAAAGTTGGGCAAGCCCTTCAGTCCTCTTGGATTGAATTTGATGTTCCTCAATGTGGCTATTGCCAGACAGGGCAAATGATGACTGCAGCAGAGTTGTTGGCAAAAAAGAGGCAGCCCAATACAGATGAGATTAAAAGTGCTATGAGCGGCAATATCTGTCGGTGCGGAACGTATGCTCGTATTGAAAAAGCTGTTAAACGCGCTGCAGATAAATTGGTATAAGGAGATGAGTATGAAAAATAACCCCCTTAAAAACACCGGTCGTCGCCAATTTCTCCAACATGGTGCAGCAGTCACCGGCGCATTTGTAGTGGGTATGTATCTCCCATTCACTAGTGATGCTGCTACCAGCACTATTAATGATCCTGCGCTTGCAAATGCCTGGGTACGCATTACCCCAGACAATCAAATCACATTAATTTGTGCTCGCTCTGAGATGGGGCAAGATGTCTACACATCAATGCCTGCTCTGATTGCTGAAGAGCTAAATCTTCCCTTGTCAATGATTAGGGTTGAGATTGCTGGAGTGGCCCCGGTCTATGTCAATGCTCTTTTGGGCGGGCAGATTACGGGAGGCTCGACATCAGTTCGAGAGGGTTTTGATAAGCTTCGTATCGCTGGAGCGGCAACCCGATCTGTTTTGGTGCAAGCTGCAGCCAATCGATGGAATGTTCCAGCTGCCCAATGTAAGGCGTTAAATGGAAAAGTAAGTCATGCCAATGGTATGACCGCTACTTATGGTGAGTTAGCCGCTGAAGCGGCAAAATTGCCATTACCTGAAAAGCCAGAATTAAAGTCCCCAGCAAACTTTATGGTCATTGGTAAGCAAAGTATGCGTCGTTTGGATACCCCTGCAAAGGTAGCTGGTAAAGCGGTTTTTGGTATTGATGTAAAAATACCTGGAATGGCGATTGCCTCACTAGCGCAATGTCCAGTTATTGGCGGAACGCCTATGACCGTTGATAGCGTTAATGCCATGAAGGTCTCTGGTGTTATTAAGGTGGTGCAAATTTCTGATGGCGTAGCTGTGTTGGCCAATAATTTTTATGCTGCACGTAAGGGTAGGGATGCGCTAAATATTACTTGGAATGAAGGTGCTGGCGCTGCTATTACCAATGTAGGAATGCGTAAACAGCTTGAGTCTGGCTTATCTAAGCCCGGTGCGATTATTAAGACTGTCGGAGATGCTAGTAGCAATATTGCTAATGGCAAAACCTTGAGTGCTCAATACTTTATGCCCTATTTGGCGCACTCTACTATGGAGCCTGTAAATTGCTCGGCCGAAGTGGCAAATGGAAAATGTCGCATTATTGGCCCTATTCAGTTTCAGCAAGGTGCTCAGGCTGTTGCTGCAGTCGCAAGTGGACTAAAGTCTGAAGATGTAACGGTAGAAACAACATTTTTGGGTGGTGGTTTCGGCCGTAAATTAGAGCTTGATTTTGTTCGCCAGGCGGCTGAGATTTCTAAGGCATCTGGCATGCCTGTCAAGATGCTGTGGACTAAGGAAGATGATATTACCCATGACTTCTATCGCCCGATGAGTGTTCATCAGATGGATGGTGCACTGACTGCTAGTGGAAAACTAAGCACTTTAACTGCAAAAATGGTTTCTCAGTCGGTTACTGCGCGAGCATTTCCATCATTTGTAAAGGATGGAAATGACCCATTTATGGTTGAAGGTTCAGCTAACCTCACGTACGACATTCCAAATATTGAAATTAGAAATGTGATTGAGGATGCTGGTATTCGAGTTGGATACTGGCGTTCAGTGAGTAATACTCTAAATGCGTTCGCAGTAGAGAGCTTTATGGATGAGGCTGCAAAAGCAGCAGGCAAAGATCCAGTTCAATTTAGATTGGCCTCTCTTCAAAAAGAGCCAAGGGCTGTTGCGGTATTAAAGTTAGCCGTCCAAAAATCGGGTTATCAGGCTAAGAGTAAGAGTTTTGGCGTTGCTCAAATGGAGGCTTATGGCACCTACTCGGCATGCATTATTGAATTAGATCCGAGCGCTTCAAGTACTAAAGTTAAAAAAATTACTTTTGTTTCTGATTGTGGCATTACGATTCACCCCGATCAGGCAAAGGCACAGCTGACAGGAGGCATTCTGTATGGCTTAGGAGCAGCTTTGTATGATGAGATCACCATCGAGGCAGGTCGGGTACAGCAAAGCAATTTCAATAACTACCCCAGCGTTCGTATGAATCAGGCCCCAATCGTAGACGTGCATCTTGTGCCTAGCCAGGAGAAGCCGGGCGGCTTAGGTGAGGTTGGCGTTCCACTTGTTGCTCCAGCATTAGTAAATGCCATTGCTACTGCTACTGGCCAGCGTATTCGAGAGTTGCCGATTAGAGCCTAGTCCTTTGGTCTGGGTAGTGTAGCTAGAAAGCGCACCTTTAAAGGTGCGCTTTCTATTTAAGCCTCATCTACAATCATCGAATCATGACAGTCAATTTACCCCTCCCCCAAAAAGACCAACTCAAGGCTGTAAAAGGGTTTGAAATGGGTATTGCTGAAGCTGGAATTAAGAAGGCTAATCGTAAGGATTTATTAGTGATGAAGTTAGCCCCTGGTTCGCAGGTTGCTGGAGTTTTTACGCTGAATCGATTCTGTGCGGCTCCAGTGCAAGTATGTCGCGAACATTTGGCCCTTGACGGCAGCAAGGGGGAAATTCGGGCATTGGTAGTCAATACAGGCAATGCAAATGCCGGTACGGGTGAAGAGGGTATGAAGCATGCACTTGAAACTTGCGCTGCTTTGGCTCGAGACTTAAACCTTAATCCTGAACAGATATTGCCATTTTCAACAGGCGTGATCCTTGAGCCTTTGCCAATAGAAAAAATTACCTCTGCCTTACCG
>CAIYZI010000267.1 GCA_903930665.1 uncultured beta proteobacterium | reverse complement strand
GGGCATTCGGACAGTTGATATTTCTGTATATAAAACCGATCAAAGTTTAAGTAGCATTTCTGACAAACAAATACAACAATTACAAAAAGACCCCAAAGCGGATAAGCAATTATTGTTTACGGTCAAACTTGAATTCCAGTTCTTTAGAACGATGTTTTATCCGGCTATATCGAATATCGATGGACTGGCAAATCGCGAAAATCTTTCATCTGAATATGTTTTAAATTATCAGATCCCTGGTTCGGGTCAAAACTTCATGCAAATTTTGAATAACGAATCTCCAAGTTTTTTGCAGAAAATTGGGAAAGCTGAGGGAGTCGATCTGACTAGAGCTTGTGCTTCAGGTTTTGAAAAATTGAAAAAAGCTGGGCTAGATAATGTGGATATCGCAATAGTCATGAAATCCTTTATCGATGAAGCTAAAGGAGATTCAACTTGGTATACAAACCCTGCGGTGGTAAAAAGTTGCTTTGCTCAAGCTCCCAGTATCTCAACTTACCTTGAGCAGATTTATGATCAGGTGACACCCAAACAGGATGGCGGCAAGCTCTAATTTTTATTGTCTGGCGTGGCGTGTGTTATCTGGCCACGGTGCGTTATGGTCAGTTCGAAATGGATTGATATCTAAGCCACCCCTTCTTGTGTAACGCGCATAGACAGAAAGTTTCTCGGGTTTGCATTGGCGTTTGATATCGCAAAATATCGTTTCTACGCAATGCTCATGAAATTCACCAAGCTGTCTAAATCCAATCAGGTATCTCAATAAACCCTCTTCCAAAATAGGTCGACCTTGATAGCGAATTTGTACGCTAGCCCAATCTGGTTGACCGGTTACCGGACAGTTTGATTTGAGTAAATGAGAAACCAGGCATTGCTCAACGGGCCCAAAAGAGGCATTCACTTCCAGTAGCGTAGGATCGGCAGCTAAATAGGGGTCAATTTCAATATCCAAACGATCTAGCAAAACACCATCCATTTTTTGAATACCTTTTTTGGCGGCAAACTCGGTAGAAATGATGCGAGTCAAAATTTTTCTTCCAGCAACCATCGATAAATCGGTTGTTATTTTTTCTTTGACTTCATTTACATCCTCAAAGCGAGCATTGTTTAAGCTGTTGAGATAAAGTTTAAAAGACTTTGACTCAATCATGTTTGGCGAATCAGCTGGGATCTGAAACTCAGCCAGAGCAATCTGAGGTTTGCCTCTTTGATTGAGCCAACTTAATTCAAAGGCATTCCATAAATCCACTCCGATAAAAGGCAGCGCTTGATTCGGTTGAATATTGAGTTTGAGACGATTCTCGGATCGAGGTATCGGAAACAATAGACTTGGATTATATTGATCTGGGTAGCTGGAGTTTTGACCAAGTGGTAATGTAGCCATGCGATGAAATCTTTTTGCTTAGGAAGTTTTAGGGCGATTTGATACGCCAGAGACAACATGACCTGTCGGCGCAACGGAGGCTGCTGACTGGCAATGACCAGTTTGATCGTCAAAAAAGAAGTCGGGCTCGAATTCTCGAAGAAATTCACTTTTGGATAAACCACCCAAGAACATCGCCTCATCCACATCGACACCCCATGCCATCAATGTACGAATTGCGCGCTCATGCGCAGGTGCCGAGCGAGCGGTCACGAGTGCAGTGCGAATCCGCATGCCTGTTTCACTGGTCGAGCGTTGCAGACGATGAAGCGCTTCGAGTAGTGGTTTAAAGGGACCTGGTGGTAAAGGGATATCAGCCTTTTTGCTTTCATGATCTACAAACGCTTCCAGCCCCTTGTCCTGAAATACCTTTTCAGCTTCATCCGAAAAGAGGACGGCATCTCCGTCAAAAGCTATGCGAATTTCATTGGGGTGCGATTCAGCAGTTTTACTAGACTCTGGATATACGCGCGCTGCTGGGAAACCTGCCTCAATCGTGGCGCGGACATCATCTTCATTTGCTGATAGAAAAAGATTGGCATGCAATGAGCGTAAGTAGTGGTACGGTGCGCGGCCACGAGTAAATACTCCACGCTCTAGGTGCAGGCCATGATGTTTAGCGGAGCGGAAAACACGCAATCCACTGACAGGATCGTTGCGCGAAAGAATGACCACTTCAACACGCTGCTCCCCATCTTCATTGAAGGCGAGAAGTTTTTTGACTAACGGAAAAGCAACTCCTGTCTGCGCAGCTTTAGAGAGTCGCTCGAGTTGTAATTTCATGTAGGCGCTGTCATCAGTCGATTCAAAAATACGATTTTCTTCTTCGAAGTCAAAGAGGGCGCGCGATGAAATCGCAACGACGAGTTTTCCGGTGAGCGTATAGGACATCTTATTTTAGGAAGAGGCGATAAGCTGGGTTATTAGTTTCATCCCAATGAGGGTAACCCAAGGAAGCCAGAAATCCTTGCAACTTTTTCTGCTCATTCTTAGGCACTTGAATACCTACCAAGATGCGTCCATAGTCAGCACCATGATTACGGTAATGAAAGAGGCTGATGTTCCAGTTCGGAGCCATGCTCGTAAGAAATTTCATCAAAGCGCCTGGACGTTCTGGAAACTCAAAGCGATAGAGTAATTCGTCCTTCGCTAAGGCAGATCGACCGCCAACCATATGCCTTAAATGAGATTTTGCTAGCTCATCATGCGTAAGATCAATAGTTGCAAAGCCGGCCTTAGTAAAGTATTTGGCAATTGCTTTGCTATCGCCAGCTTTCTGGGTGCCAATACCTACAAAAATATGAGCTTCATTTTGATCGGCAATACGGTAATTAAATTCAGTCACATTGCGATTGCCTAAAAGTTCGCAAAAGCGTTTGAATGAACCACGTTCCTCTGGGATAGTGACAGCAAATACCGCTTCGCGGAATTCACCAACATCAGCCCGTTCTGCTACAAAACGTAGGCGACTGAAGTTCATATTCGCACCACAGGCAATAGCTACCAAAGTCTTTTTCTTGGTGCGATGTTCTTCCACATACTTTTTCATGCCAGCTACAGCCAATGCGCCAGCGGGTTCTAAAATGCTGCGCGTGTCAGTAAAGACATCATTGATAGCCGCGCAGATTTCATCGGTATCAACGGTAATAATGTCATCGACTACCCGTTTGCAGATGCGAAAAGTTTCTTTACCAACAAGTTTGACGGCCGTCCCATCCGAAAAGAGTCCGACGTCTTTGAGTTCAATACGCTTGTTTGCTGCAAGAGATCTTTTCATGGCATCGGAATCTGATGCCTGTACCCCGATGACTTTAGTTTTTGGGCTAACAGCTTTGACGTATTCACCAACGCCGGCAATAAGGCCGCCCCCGCCAATTGCGACAAAGATCGCTTCAATAGGCTCTTGGTGTTGTTGGAATATCTCTTGAGCAATCGTGCCCTGTCCAGCAATGACATCTGGGTCATCAAAGGGATGAACGAAGGTCAGACCCCGTTTTTTTTCTAAAATCTCTGAGTGCTTAAAGGCGTCGCTATAGGATTCACCATGCAGAATGATTTCTACCCAAGAGCCCCCACGAGCTTTGACGGCATCAATTTTCACGCTAGGAGTAGTCACTGGCATCACGATGACGGCTTTGCACTTCATTTTCGCAGCTGAGAGGGCTACACCTTGGGCATGATTCCCCGCAGAAGCTGCAATAACGCCTCTTTTGAGTGCTTCCGGGGGTAGATGAGCCATTTTGTTATAGGCACCCCGCAGTTTGAAGGAAAAAACCGGTTGGTTATCTTCTCTTTTGAGTAAAACCTGGTTACCCAATCTTTTGCTGAGTTCTGGAGCCAGTTCAAGCTCGGTTTCCTTGGCTACATCGTAGACGCGGGCCGATAAAATTTTCTTTAAATAGTTCGTTGCCATCCGATGAGCGTACCACGGATGATCTCTAAACCCTTAGATTTGAAAGGGTTTATCCCGTTGACTGACAAGTTTTTGGGATTCCTGCCAATATCGGCATTGCTCAATTAAAATGCATATTTATCAAACATAACGCTATGAACGCACCATTGGCTTTGAATCAGTTGCTGGACGCCGAGGCGGGCTCACCCCGTTTACGCGAAATACCATACAACTACACCTCTTTTTCCGACCGAGAAATCGTCATTCGTCTATTGGGCGAAGAGTCTTGGCGCGTCTTAAATGAGCTCCGCGGAGTCCGCCGTACTGGACGTTCAGCACGTATGCTGTTCGAGGTATTGGGCGATATTTGGGTGGTTCAGCGCAACCCCTTTTTACAGGATGACTTATTGGATAGCGCAAAGCGTCGTAAGTTATTGATCGATGCACTATGGCATCGCTTAGGTGAGGTTGAAAAACGCTCAAATGGTGAATCTGCCAGCCAAGTTCAAATTTTGTTAGCTGCAGCCCGTCGAGCAGTAGAAAATTTTGAAAATGGCTTTGAAGAGGTTGAGAAATTACGTAAACGTGCTCGTAAGGAGCTCGGACGACATACTGCCAGTGACAATATTTGTTTTGATGGCGTATCTCGCGCATCTCATGTTACTGATGCTACGGATTGGCGTGTTGAGTTTCCGCTGGTTGTTCTCAAGCCTGATTATGAATCTGAAATACCGGGCTTAGTAAAAGCGTGTATTGAATTAGATCTGACCATCATCCCACGTGGAGGTGGCACTGGCTATACAGGCGGAGCAATTCCCTTGTATGCAAAATCTGCTGTCATTAATACAGAAAAACTCGAGAATATTGGTGGCGTGAAGAGCGCTCGTTTACCTGGTGTGGATCATGAAGTGCCTACCATTTTTACGGGTGCTGGAGTAGTAACTCGTCGTGTCTCTGACGCTGCAGAGCATGCTGGCCTTGTCTTTGCTGTAGACCCTACGTCAGCAGATGCAAGTTGTATTGGTGGCAATATTGCGATGAATGCTGGTGGTAAGAAGGCCGTTTTATGGGGCACTGCGCTTGATAACTTAGCTAGCTGGCGCATGGTTGATCCCGAAGGCAATTGGCTAGATGTTCAGCGACTAGATCACAACCTAGGCAAGATTCATGAAGCTGCCCAAGTTCGTTTTCAATTAACTTGGTCTGAAGGTACAAGTGAGCCTGGTGAACGTATTCTCAAGAAAGAAATTTTAGAAGTAGAGGGCAAGCGCTTTCGTAAGGAAGGCTTAGGCAAAGACGTCACTGATAAATTTTTATCAGGTTTACCAGGCGTACAAAAAGAAGGTTGTGATGGCTTAATCACCAGTGCGGAATGGATCTTGCATCGCATGCCTAAGTACATGCGCACTGTTTGTTTAGAGTTTTTTGGTCAAGCGCGTGAAGCGATTCCAAGTATTGTTGAAATCAAAGCGTATTTAGATGGTCTAAGCAAAGATGGTGGCCCAATCTTGGCTGGTCTTGAGCATTTGGATGACCGCTATTTAAGAGCGGTGGGTTATTCCACTAAATCGAAACGTAATGGTTTGCCTAAGATGGTGTTGTTTGGCGACATTGCAGGTGATAACGAAGAGCAAGTGGCTGCCGCAACTAGTGAAGTTGTTCGTATGGCCAACTTGCGAGTGGGTGAAGGCTTTGTAGCTGTCAGTCCTGAAGCTCGCAAGAAGTTTTGGTTAGATCGTGCACGTACTGCAGCTATTGCACGTCATACCAATGCATTCAAGATCAACGAGGACGTAGTCATTCCATTACCTCGTATGGGTGAATATACAGATGGTATTGATCGTATCAATATTGAACTCTCTCTCAAAAACAAATTACAAGTTTTAGATGCTCTCGAAGCCTTTTTGAAAAAAGGTCCATTACCTCTTGGTAAGGGTGGTGATGATTATGAAATTGCTACTGCTGAGATTTTGGGTGATCGTGTACAAGAGGCTTTAGATTTGATTGCGAAAGTTCGCGCTCGTTGGTCAGAGTGGTTGACGCAAATGGATATCCTATTTCCGCAGTTACAAAGCTTTAGTCTGCGCGCCTCATGGAAAACGGAGATTCGTTCAGAGTTGCGCACTATTTTTGGCGGCATGGCTTTTGAGCCCATCTTAAATGAGCTTGAAGCAACTCATAAAAAGATTTTACGTAAGCGTGTCTTTGTTGCCTTGCACATGCATGCGGGTGATGGAAACGTTCATACCAATATCCCCGTGAATTCAGATGACTATGAGATGTTGCAAGATGCACATCAAGCAGTCGATAAGATTATGAAATTGGCGCGTTCTTTGGATGGCGTCATTTCTGGCGAGCACGGCATTGGTATTACAAAGCTGGAATACCTCACTGAAGATGAACTCAAAGATTTCCGCGCTTACAAAGGGCGCGTTGATCCAGAGGGGCGTTTCAATAAGGGTAAGCTGATGCCTCAGGCTGATCTGAGTATGGCCTATACACCTAGCTTTGGTCTCATGGGTCATGAGTCCATCATCATGCAGCAAAGTGATATTGGAGCAATTGCCGACAGCATTAAGGATTGTTTACGTTGTGGTAAATGCAAACCTGTTTGCTCTACCCATGTGCCTCGTGCAAATTTGCTTTATAGCCCACGGGACAAAATCTTAGCCACTTCTTTATTGATCGAAGCATTTTTATATGAAGAGCAAACTCGTCGTGGAGTCTCTATTCGTCATTGGGAAATGTTTGATGATGTAGCGGCGCATTGCACCGTTTGTCATAAGTGTTTAACGCCCTGCCCAGTGAAGATTGACTTCGGCGATGTGACCATGAATATGCGCAACTTGTTGCGCAAGATGGGTCAGCAACGTTTCAATCCTGGTACAGCAGGAGCAATGTTCTTTTTAAATGCTACTAGCCCAGAAACCATTCATCTTGTTCGTAAGGCGATGATTGGTTGGGGTTACAAGTTGCAGCGTTTGGGTAACGACATTTTCCGCAAGGCTGCGCGTAAGCAAACTGCTCATCCGCCTGCTACGGTTCTTAAGCCGAGCATTAAAGAACAGGTGATTTTCTTTGTGAACAAGAAAATGCCTGGTAATCTTCCTAAAAAGACGGCGCGTGCTTTGTTGGATATTGAGGATGCGAACTACGTACCGATTATTCGCGACCCAAAGACTACTTCAGCTGATACTGAAGCAGTCTTCTATTTCCCTGGATGCGGCTCGGAACGTTTGTTCTCTCAGGTAGGTTTAGCTACTCAAGCCATGCTTTGGAATGTAGGGGTACAAACCGTATTGCCACCAGGGTATTTATGTTGTGGCTATCCACAGCGCGGTAATGGCGACTTTGATAAAGCGGAAAAGATGATCACCGACAATCGAGTGCTTTTCCATCGTGTTGCGAACACCTTAAATTATCTAGATATCAAGACTGTAGTTGTGTCATGCGGAACGTGTTACGACCAATTAGCGGGCTATCAGTTTGAACAGATTTTCCCGGGCTGCCGCATCATTGATATTCATGAATATCTGCTGGAGAAAGGTGTAAAACTTTCTGGAGTAACAGGTGTGAAGTACATGTATCACGATCCATGCCACTCTCCAATGAAGCTCCAGGATCCACTCAAAACCGTTAATGAATTAATTCAGCTGGATGATGAATCGTATATTCCAAAGAATGATCGTTGCTGTGGTGAGTCTGGAACCCTGGCTGTTACGCGTCCAGATATTTCTACTCAAGTGCGATTCCGTAAGCAAATTGAGATGGAGAAGGGCGCAACAGAATTGCGCAAAGATGATTTCACTGGCAAAGTAAAAGTTCTTACCAGTTGCCCATCATGTTTGCAAGGTCTTACCCGTTTTGATGCTGATAGTGATACCACTGCCGATTACATTGTGGTGGAAATGGCTCAAAAATTATTGGGTGAGAACTGGATGGAAGATTATGTGGTTAAAGCCAATCAGGGTGGTATCGAACGGGTATTAGTTTAATGATTC
>CAIYZI010000266.1 GCA_903930665.1 uncultured beta proteobacterium | reverse complement strand
GTCGATTTATCCAAATAGTGGCTTCAGTAGGCGACAAGCCTTTTCCGCCAATTAACGTAGATAATGTAGGAAGGAAAAGCGCTGAGCCTGAAACTAAAAGTAAGGCAATAAGCGCTAAATTATCAATTTGCGTAAGAAAGTTCATCACCGGATTATAGAATGGCTCTATGAAACAACTTGTCCTTATTCGTCATGGCGAATCCGCCTGGAACCTTGAAAACCGCTTCACTGGCTGGGCGGATGTTGACCTAACCCCAAAAGGGGCTGAGCAGGCCCTAACTGCTGGTGAAAACCTGCGTAAATCCGGCTATGAATTCGATGTAGCGTATACCTCAGTTCTCCGACGAGCTATTCGCACCCTTTGGCATGTTCAGGACACCATGGATTTAATGTGGATTCCTGTAGTGCATAGCTGGAGACTGAACGAACGCCATTACGGGGCATTAACTGGCCTCAATAAGGCTGAAACTGCAGCTCAATATGGCGATGAACAAGTTCATATTTGGCGTCGCTCCTATGACGTACGCCCACCGTTGCTAGAAGCACATGATGAACGTAACCCGCAAAATGATCGACGCTATGCGAAGTTGGAGTCCTCAGACATCCCTCTTGGTGAGTGCCTTAAAGATAACGTCGAACGCGTACTCCCCCTGTGGAACGAATCTATTGCTCCAGCCCTTAAAGCTGGTAAACGTGTTCTATTGGTAGCGCATGGCAACAGCATTCGCTCTTTGATTAAATACTTAGACCAAGTATCAGATGCGGACATTATGGAAATTAACGTTCCTAATGGCATTCCTCTTGTTTATGAATTGGATGACAACCTCAAGCCAATTCGACACATTTATTTGGATCAGGCTTAATACTAAATATGCGTCAATTCTTTAAAAACTTTGCACTTGTCTCTGTTGGCCTCATTGCCGGTGTAGCGGCAACTATTCAACTTTCGGCTACGGCTCAGCAAAGCGCTACCTTGCCGTTGGACGAGTTGCGTACGCTTTCAAATGTTTTTGCCCAAATCAAACGTGAATACGTTGAGCCAGTAGATGACAAGCAACTTTTAACAGAAGCGGTCAAAGGGATGGTTGGCAGCTTAGATCCCCACTCCACTTTCTTAGACAAAAAAGATTTTGATGAGATGCAAGAGCAAACCTCCGGTAAATTTGCTGGCTTGGGCATTGAAATTACTTCTGAAGATGGCTTAGTTAAAGTATTAAATCCTATCGAAGATAGTCCAGCCGCACGTGCTGGCCTCCAGGCGGGAGATTTGATTACCAATTTGGATGACAA
Source organism: uncultured beta proteobacterium (assembly GCA_903930665.1). GTDB lineage: Bacteria > Pseudomonadota > Gammaproteobacteria > Burkholderiales > Burkholderiaceae > Polynucleobacter. Next base: position 9,513 of record CAIYZI010000266.1, on the reverse strand, counting down.
GCCTGTACGTGGAATGTCCCTAGATAAAGCAGTACGCACTATGCGTGGCACTCCTGGTACAAAAATTACCCTGACGGTTTACCGTAAGAGTGAAGAGCGTACCTTTCCAGTAACTATTACTCGCGCAGAAATCAAGGTTCAATCGGTTAAGGCCAAAATTTTGGATAACGATATTGCCTGGGTTCGCGTCACCAGCTTCCAAGAGCGTACCGTTCCCGATCTGGCCAAGAAATTAACCGAACTGGCTGCGCAAGATCCTAAGCTTAAAGGCGTGATTCTTGACTTGAGAAACAATGGCGGAGGTTTGTTGCAAGGCGCAGTAGGCGTAGCTGCAGCATTCTTGCCAGCAGATGCGGTGATTGTCTCCACTAAAGGGCAATCTCCTGACTCCAAGCAAGTGTTTAATGCCATCCCCGAAATGTATCGCTTGGGAGAACCCGGTGATCCACTTGCAGGCGTTCCTGAGATGTTTAAAAAGCTCCCAATGGTCGTCTTGGTAAACGCTTATTCCGCATCAGCCTCTGAAATTGTTGCAGGCGCATTGCAAGATTACAAACGGGCAACTGTCATTGGTAAGACAACTTTTGGTAAAGGTTCAGTTCAAACCGTACGCCCACTGACAAATGATTCGGCGGTAAAAATCACTACAGCCTATTACTACACGCCTAATGGACGATCCATTCAGGCATTCGGTATTAAGCCAGATATCCCAGTTGATCAAAATAAAGATGGCGATCCAGATGATGTTTTGATTACACGCGAAGTGGATAGCGAAAAACACTTGCGCAACAAACAATCCTCTGAAGAAAAGCTGATTGCTGATCGCGAAAAACGCCGTCTGGAGGAGTTACAACGCATTGAAGAAAAAAATGCCAAGAAGACTCCTGAGGAAAAAGAGAAAGACAAAGAGAAAAGCAAGAAGCCGATTGAACTTGGTAGCTCAGAAGACTATATGCTCTCCCAAGCCGTGGCATTTATGAATGGTCAACCCGTTAAACGCTCCTCTTCTAAGCTTGAATAAATTAAGCTCAATCCTCAAGTTTGTATATGAATGATGAGCAGTTACTTCGGTATTCAAGGCATCTACTTCTAGAGGAAATTGATGTGGTCGGCCAAGAAAAACTCTTGGCCTCCCATGTCCTGATTATTGGGGCTGGTGGTTTAGGTAGCGCAGCCGCACCCTATCTTGCTGCTGCAGGCGTTGGAAAAATTACCTTATTGGATGACGACAAGGTAGAGCTGACAAATTTACAGCGTCAAATCATGCATTCCCAAGAAAAAATTGGCGAAAGCAAAGTAGGTTCTGGCAAAGTCTTTCTCGAAGGATTAAATTCCACCATTGAAGTCAATGGTATTGAGAATAAGGCAACCCCCTCCATTCTGAATGCACTCTTGCCGCAAATCAATATCGTATTAGATTGTACAGATAACTTTGCTACTCGCCAGATGATTAACGCTAGTTGTGTGCAGCATAAAGTCCCGCTCGTCTCCGGCTCTGCATTGCGCTTTGATGGTCAAATCAGCGTCTTTGATTCGAGCCAGGAAAAATCTCCTTGTTACGCCTGCGTTTTTTCTCCGGAGGAATCCCCTGAAGAAGCCAACTGTTCTTCAATGGGAATTTTTTCGCCGCTTGTTGGCATTATTGGCGCCATGCAAGCAGCCCAAGCTTTACAAATACTCATTGGTTTTGGGGAGCCGCTAGTGGGGAGAATGCTGTTGTGGAATGGCCGCGCCACTCAAATTGATGAGATACGCCTTACCCGTAATGCTCAATGCCCAGTTTGCAGCAAAAAATATTAAGCGAACAAGTTTTCTAAGGCCTCTGCCTGAGCTACAGGCTCAATCGCCTCTAATACTTGAGAGATTCGCGACTGAAGTACACCAACATTGGCCTTCAATATTTCTCGCTTAACGAGCAACAGCTGACTAAAGTGCATTGAGAAATCCGTTAAGCCAAAAGCTAGCAATAACTTAGTCAATGAAGGATCGCCAGCCATCTCGCCACATATGGCAATAGGAACATTAGCGCGTTTAGCCTGCCCAATAATATTGGCCAATAAAATCAGAATGGCTGGATGCAAGGGATCATATAAATGCGCGACTGCATGATCAGCCCGATCAATTGCCAGTGTGTACTGAATTAAATCATTTGTGCCAACAGATAAGAAATCAAAACGACTAATAAACAACGGTAGCACTAAAGCTGCCGCCGGAATTTCAATCATCGCACCCACTTGAATATTGGGATTAAAAGCCTGTCCACGTTGATGCAATTGCTGTTTTGCTTTTTCAATCAAGCGCAAGGTTTCATCAATCTCTTTGGCATGCGCCAACATCGGAATCATGATCCGCGCCTGCCCGTGAGCAGAGGCTCGCAAAATAGCCCTAAGTTGTGTCAAGAAAATTTCTGGCTCTGTCAAAGACCAGCGAATCGCACGCAAGCCTAAAGGTGAAGTGCCCGTCTGAGAAAGATCGGCCCCCGCACCCAGGGCCTTATCTGCACCCACATCGATAGTGCGGATGTTCACGGGCAGACCATGCATTAAATCAACTACGCGACGATATTCTTGATACTGCTGCTCTTCATCTGGCAACGCTTGATTGCGGTCCATGAATAAGAATTCTGAACGAAATAAACCCACCCCTACCGCGCCAAGCTCTACAGCATGAGTAGCATCATCAGGCAATTCAATATTGGCAAAAAGCTCTATCGAAACACCATCAGCTGTACAGGTCCTAGAAAACTTGAGTTGTTGCAATTTCCGGGTTTCTTCAATGGCCCGCTCTTGAAGTACGCGATATTCCGATAGCAGTTGCTCATCGGGAGCAACAACGACAACGCCATGCTCACCATCGATAACCAACCAATCACCGTGACGAATCATTTCACTGGCATGACGCACACCTACAACCGCAGGTATTTCCATGCTACGCGCAACAATAGCAGTGTGTGATGTTTTTCCGCCCAAGTCAGTGACAAACCCTGTAAACGCATGATCTTTAAAACGGAGCATGTCATGTGGGGCAATGTCGTGCGCCACAATAATGGCTTCAACACCCGACTCACCAAATGAAGAGAACTCAGGACTCACTAGGGAATTTTTTTCTTGGTTATTAAGCGCCTTTAGTACGCGCTCTGCCACTTGACGAATATCATTTGCACGTTCTTTTAAATAAGCATCCTCGATCTCTGAAAATTGCTCCAAAAGATCATTTAGCTCAGTTGTTAAAGCCCATGCTGCATTGAGCCGTTGAGTACGAATTAATTTCAGCGGTTTTTCTGCTAGCGCAGGATCCGCCAAGATCATTCCATGTACATCCAAAAATGCGGCCATTTCTTGCGGCGCATCTTTAGGCAATCCATGGCGCAACTGATCAAGCTCTAGCCGAACCTGCTCAAATGCATCTAAAAGCCTTTGGGCTTCCGTTTCTTCTTTTCCAGCCTCAACTAAATGATGACTAACCTCTAGTGCTGCACGTGAAATGAGTATGGCTTTGCCAATGGCAATACCCTTTGAAACTGGAATCCCATGCAGAGCAAAAGTCATCGCTATTCACCCTCACCAAAACGGTTATTGATCAACTCCGTTAAAGCTTGCATTGCCTCATCCGCCTTCTCACCCACAGTCTCTAGAGTCACAGTGCTACCAAGACCTGCAGCCAACATCATCACACCCATAATGCTCTTAGCGTTAATTTGACGCCCATTACGTGACAACAATATTTCACAAGGAAACTTAGCCGCCAGTTGCGAAAATTTCGCTGAAGCGCGTGCATGTAAACCCAATTTATTAATAATCTGAATTTCAGCTACCGGCATAACGCAATCTATCCCCCTATATTTTCTGGGTGTACTTTGGAACCTAAACGCAAAATCCCATTTTGACCACCTTGAAGCGCTTTGTATGCTAATTCTTCAAGATTTTCAGCGCGATGAGATATGCAACGCATCAGCATAGGCAAATTTAATCCAGCAAGAACTACCACTGGAGAATATAAGCCTGCAGCTGCACCCATAGACTCTAGTTTAGAGGCCACATTTGCAGGAGTAGCACCCATGACATCGGTCAGAATCAATACCCCATTACCAGTGCTTACTCCATTGGCCGCTTCAAGCACCCGATCAAAACTGACCTTCGTATCCTCATGCGGGGGTATATCGACCGCTCTTACGCGCTCTGGCACGACTCCGAAAGTATGCTCTGCAAAACTCAGCATGGCACTAGCAATCGGAGTGTGAGCAACGATAACAATTCCTGTCATATTTATGACAATGCCTTTTCAAGAGCTTTTAACCAAAATTGGGGAACATCAAAACCGCTTTGCTCTGTAATCTCAACAAAGCAGGTGGGGCTGGTGACATTAATTTCGGTGACATAGCCACCAATTAAGTCTAGTCCAACTAAAAATAAACCACGTTCATTCAAAATTGGTGCCAACTCTTGGGCAACCTTCATTTCATTGTCAGTTAAAGGCATTGCAACGCCTTTACCACCGGCAGCAAGATTACCGCGAATTTCACTTCCCTGGGGGATGCGTGCCAAAGCAAAAGGCACCACTTCTCCACCGATAATGAGCACGCGCTTATCGCCCTGCGCAATCTCTGGCAAGAAGCGTTGGGCCATTAAGGTTCTTGCACCATTCTCACCCAAGGTTTCTACAATGCTGGCCAAATTTAAGCCATCGGCACCGACTCTAAACACTCCCATGCCGCCCATGCCATCAAGAGGCTTAATCACAATATCGCGATACTGATGATGAAAAGCCTCAATAGCACTTAACTCTCGCGTAACGACTGTTGGCGGAATAAGCTGAGGAAACTCCGTAATCGATAGCTTTTCAGAATGATCGCGTATAGCCGCGGGACTGTTAAATACTCTTGCACCCTGCCTGAGTGCGGCTGAAAGCAACCAGGTAGTATTAAGATATTCAATATCAAATGGGGGATCAGTTCGCATCATGACCCCAGCAAAAGCATTCAGTGAACGGCCTTCAATTTCACCCACTTCAAACCAAGAAGTTCCTGATGGCTTAATCACTAAACCCTGACAATCAGCCACCACTAAGTTATCTCGCCACAAAATATTTTTGCTCTGGCAAAACCACAACCGGTGTCCAGCTTCCTGTGCAACACGCATCATTGCTAGAGTGGAATCTTTCTTAACCTGAAAAGATTCAAGCGGGTCGGCAATGAACAAAAAATCCATTTTTATTAGCCTAGGGAAGCGAGCATCAGATTCATGCAGATTCTGCATTTGGATCTGTACGCTCAAGCTCAAGCGATGCTGCAAGCAAAGCTAAACGAGCAACAACTCCATATAGATAAAAGCGATTTGGAGCCGCGCTACCTGGCTTAGCACCCAAATCTGGCATTGAATTTTGCTCAAATGCCAAAGGCACAAAATGCATGCCAGGCGCATTCAAATTCTCATCTGGTCCACGGTCAGTGTGAACGCGATAAAAGCCTCCAATGACATAACGATCAATCATGTACACCACTGGCTCAGCTACTGCCTCATTTACCTTCTCAAAGGTGTAAACACCTTCCTGAATCAACACATCACTGACTTCTAAACCCTCTTTGACCACACTCATCTTATTGCGATCTTTGCGATTTAAACCTTTGAGCTGAGCTGGATCATTCACCACCATCACGCCCATGCCATAGGTACCCGCATCAGCCTTAACAACTACATAAGGTTTTTCTTTAATACCGTACTCACGATATTTTTTTGCAGTTTTCTTAAGCACTTGCTCTACCGCAGTTTGTAATTCATCCTCACCTTTGCGCTCATGAAAATTGACATTCGAGCAGCTCGTGAAGTACGGATTAATCATCCATGGATCAATATTGATAAATTTAGCAAACTTCTTTGCGACATCATCATAAGCCGCAAAATGTGCTGACTTGCGACGAACATGCCAACCAGCATGCAGTCCCGGCAAAAGATATTGCTCATGCAAGTTTTCCAAAATTGGAGGGATACCTGCTGATAAATCGTTATTTAACAAAATAGAGCAAGGGTCAAAATCTTTGAGACTCAAGCGCTGTTTTTTAAGTCCTGTACGCGACAAAGGCTCCATCAAAAGACGGTTACCGTCTGGCAGCTCAATCCAAGTCGGCTTTTTAATTTCATCAGACAAAGTGCCTAGACGAACATTTAAACCAGCTTGACGCAAAATTGACGAAAGACGTGCAATATTTTGCAAATAAAAAGTATTTCGAGTATGGCGTTCCGGGATCAAGAGAAGGTTTTTAGCCTCAGGGCAGATCTTCTCAATCGCGGCCATTGCAGCCTGGACTGCAAGCGGCAGCATTTGGGGGGATAAGTTATTAAAACCGCCAGGGAAAAGATTGGTATCTACTGGTGCTAACTTAAATCCGGAATTGCGTAAGTCTACCGAGCAATAAAAAGGCGGAGTGTGTTCTTGCCATTCAAGCCTAAACCAGCGCTCAATGGTCGGGGTTGCTTCTAATACCTTGGACTCGAGATCGAGCAAGGGACCGCTAAGGGCAGTGATGAGATGTGGAACCATATCACCATTGTAAGATTTTTTAAAAGAAAGACGCGGGATCCTAGAATCCCGCGCTTAAAAACCAGGCAACTAACCAAAGTTGCCTGGTGAGGGGTAAATCTACCGATTAAGACTCGTAAGCGGACTCGCCATGTGAACTGATATCCAAACCTTCGCGCTCTTCATCTTCTTTGACACGTAAACCAATAACCATGTCGATCAATTTGAAGGCAATGAAAGAAACTACGCCAGACCAGATAACAGTAGTGATCACACCTTGAGCCTGAATCCATAATTGGCTGGAGATAGAGTAATCAGGAGTAACAGCGTTAGCAACATAGTCCCAAACACCTGTGCCGCCCAAAGCTGGGTCAGCAAAAATGCCGGTTAACAATGCACCCAAAATACCACCTACGCCATGCACACCAAATACGTCCAAGCTGTCGTCTGAACCCAACATTTTCTTGAGGCCAGTAACACCCCACAAGCAAACTAAGCCAGCAGCAGCTCCGATTGCCAATGCACCCATTGGGCCAACAAAACCAGCAGCAGGAGTAATAGCAACCAAACCAGCTACGCAACCAGATGCACCGCCCAACATGGATGGCTTACCTTTGTGAACCCATTCAGCGAACGACCAGCTCAATACTGCAGCAGCTGTTGCTAAATAAGTATTTACGAATGCCAAGCCTGCGCTACCGTTTGCTTCGAGTGCTGAACCAGCATTGAAACCAAACCAACCGAACCACAATAGAGCAGCACCGGTCATTACATAAACCATGTTATGTGGCTTCATTGCTTCTTTGCCGTAACCCAAACGCTTACCGATTACGAATGAACCTACTAAACCAGCAATAGCAGCGTTGATATGAACAACGGTACCACCAGCGAAGTCAAGCACACCCTTTTGGAACAACCAACCTGCGCGGGCTGTCATTGCATCAAGTGAAGCAGCATCTTTGATGTCATCAGGACCAGGCCAGAACCAAACCATGTGAGCGATAGGCAAGTAACTGAATGTGAACCAAATGATCATGAATACCAAGATTGCAGAGAACTTAGCGCGCTCAGCAAAGGAACCAATGATCAAGCAGCAAGTGATCGTAGCGAATACTGCTTGGAAAGCCATGAACACATACTCAGGAATAACAACACCCTTACTAAAGGTAGCTGCAACTGAGTCTGGAGTCATTCCACCCAAGAAGAGTCGATCTAATCCGCCAAAGAATGCCCCACCCTCAGTAAAGGCGATGCTATAGCCATAAAGCGCCCATAACACGGTAATTACTGAAAAGATCATGAAGCACTGCATACAAATAGACAAAATATTCTTACTACGTGTCAAGCCACCGTAGAACAAAGCCAAACCAGGAAGTGTCATCAACAGCACTAAAGCTGTAGAAATCAACATCCAAGCGGTATCGCCTTTATTAGGCACGGCAGCTGGAGCTGCAGGTGCAGCGGCTGCTGCAGAAGCCGCTGCTGGAGCAGAAGCTGCTGGCTTAGCATCATCAGCAAAAGCTGGTGAAGTAACCATAACGCCGGTTGTACCGATAGCCAAGGCCATCGCACTTCCAGCTAGGAGTTTTTTCATCCAAGTTAACATTTTGAACCTCTCTTTAAAGTGCTGATGCGCCGGTTTCACCGGTGCGGATACGAATGACGTGCTCAACTGGGGAGACAAAAATCTTGCCATCGCCAATTTTGCCAGTACGTGCGGCTTTTTCAATTGCTTCAATCGCACGCTCCAAAATACCATCCTCAACAGCAGCTTCGATTTTTACCTTGGGTAAAAAATCAACAACATACTCAGCACCGCGATACAACTCGGTGTGACCTTTTTGACGACCAAAGCCTTTAACTTCAGTGACGGTGATGCCCGAAACTCCCACTTCTGAGAGAGCTTCGCGCACTTCGTCAAGCTTGAAGGGCTTGATGATTGCGGTAATTAATTTCATACTTTTCTCCGTTCAGGGAAATGATTAAAAAGTTTTAGTTAAAGAAACTACGCCTGTTTGGCCGCCCATGTTTCTGCCAGTTGGTGTTGCATAAGCATACACACCAGAATAATTACCACTACCTTCTTTAACATTGGTACCTACATAAGCTGCTGATGCAGATAAACCACCACCAAAGTCTTTAGTTAAACCCAACTTCCAGTCAGCATAGCTAGCTGAAGCTTGACCAGCTTGTATGTATTGACCGGCAATCTTTTGATAACCAAAGTGGCCATTCAAAGTAATACCATAGAAACCTGTGTCGTAGTTTGCGGTCAAATCACTGTAGTTAGAACCAGTGCTTGATGGAGCTGCAAAAGTATTACTCAAAGCATAGGAAAACTTCAAAAATCCGGTTACGGGACCGAAAGTCGCATTTTGAGCTACATAGATTTCAGTTGTATTTGGATTGGTTCCAGTAATTTGTGAGGTTGGATAGTAGTATTGCAAAACACCAACGTCAGAAGCAAAACCTTCGGCAATCAATTCCTTCTTAAAACCACCGTAGAAGTCCATTTCGATTGGTGCACTCTTAGCAAGATTTGCATCAGAAACCCAGCTAATTGATGAGTTCCAGTTACCAATGTAGAAACCGCTTTCATGAGCGTAATCAAAGCCACCTTGAATGGCTGGCTTGAAATCAGATTGTGACAAACCACGATAAATGTAGTTATTGGTTACAGTAACGTTAGCGGTAATAGGGCTAACTTCAGGTGCTGCTGCGGCATCTGCTGCAGGCGCATCATCAGCAAAGGCTGACATTGAAGCTACTGCCAACAAACCTGCTGCAACTGCAGAGATTGCTGTCTTTTGAAAAGATTTCATAAAATGCTCCTTACTGGTTGTAATAAAAAATGGTTTAAATGCTTTATTGCATGGGTCGATGATGAATGTTTGAGCCCTTTTTGATTTCTAACCATTCCCCTTATTAATGCCTATGCACTTATTTAGTGCTAAATATTGCACTAAAAGTGTGAATTTAGAGCAATTTACCCTATTT
>CAIYZI010000265.1 GCA_903930665.1 uncultured beta proteobacterium | reverse complement strand
ACTACGACATTGCACTGCAGCTTGTACAAACATACCCGTTTGAGTCAAAGCAAGAATTGAAAATCTGGACATTGCATGCTGAGGGATTATCCCTCCGAAAGATTGCTCAAAAACTAAAACAGAGAAAGACCAAAAAATCTAAAATACATGGAATCATTACCCGAATCCAACTCAAATCCGGCCTCAGATAGCATCATGCAAATCTCTATACGTGCGCCGATCGAATCGGACCGCGCTTTCATTATGTCGAGTTGGCTACGAGGCAATCGATTTGGTGGTAATGACTTCTTTACTCAAGTCCCTCAAGACGTTTATTTTGCTGAATATACCAAGGTAATAGATAACATATTGAATTCAGACTCGACTCTTATTAGAGTTGCTTCTGATGCACAGCAACCCCTTTGGACAGCTGGTTATTCAGTCAGTCGGGGTTCCATTCTTTACTGGGTTTACGTCAAACCTGAGTACAGAAAACAACGCATCGCCACGCTTTTGCTTGCTAATCAGCATATCGAGGTGGTAAAATCCACAACCAAGATCGGTCGCGCAATTACTTACAAGAAGAACTTGATTTTTAATCCATTTTAGGAGATACAATGGCAGACCTGAAAGACATCGCTAAATTCCCACCAAAAACCCTTGAACAGCTTTTCAAAGAATCCTGCGCAATCCCAGTCGAGCGCGCTCTTATGCATCAAGCATTTCAAATTCCAGGGGCAGGAACAGAGTCTACCCTCAGTGCGGTGCGTACCAAAAATTTATCTCTAGTTTTTCATCCTGGCTATGGACTTATTGGTAAATTGAATGGTAAGTACTTCTTATCTCCTAGTGCCAACGTAATTGTTGCGCATGAATAACCATATAAAATAGATTGCTTTAGATGCCATTCGTCAAAGGACAAGGCGGTAAGCCTAAGGGCGCGGTTTCATCCTTAAAAAGAAAAGTTCGAGAAGTAGCGAAAAACACAGGGATTGATCCTTACGAAGTGCTTTTGCTTTTTTCAGCTGGTAATTGGCAAGCGTTAGGTTATTCGGATGAAACTTACACAAGTAATATTAATGAACATGGTATAATTAAAAAATATACAATTGACCCAAGTGTAAGATGCAAAGCAGCTGCAGAAGCTTGTCAATATATTATCCCAAAACTGCGCTCTATCGAATACACAAAAGCAGATGCTCTTGGTAATATGACTCCAGAACAAAAATTAGAAGCCATGAAGCAAGCTGTTCTTTTATTGGAATTACAGGTTAAACAAAAAGATGGACAAGGAACTCCTTGATGCTTTGCTAGATTTCGCTGTTAAGCAAAGACCTCTATTCAGATTAGAAGACTTCCTTTTCAAAGAACAACTCGCACTCGCAACAGATCCAGCTAAATTCGCAACAGCTGTGTGTAGTGTGCGAGCAGGCAAAACGATAACATGTGCTGCAGATTTACTCTACACAGCGATGAATAAACCCGGAACAGTCGGTCTTTACATCACGCTCGCACGATCAAGCGCAAAGCGTATCGTATGGCCCGAGTTACATAACTTTAATAGAAATTATCAACTTGGAGGCATTCCAAATGAGAGCGATTTATCTTTTAAATTTCCTAACGGTTCTATTATCTATT
>CAIYZI010000264.1 GCA_903930665.1 uncultured beta proteobacterium | reverse complement strand
GCACTTTCTAATGGCAATATTTTCCCCAAAGCGCTTATATTAGCCGCTGCAACTGGATGACCTTGGGCAAATTCTGAATATTTATCTAATGCTGAGTTTGCTACATCGGCTGTTTTAGAAATAACACCCTCTTCGGGAAATTGGTTAGCAACCCATTGTGCGCCGGGAGCCATTGCTTTAGCGAGCGGCTGCACCGCTTCTGCACCAGCTTCCCATATTGGATTGACTATATTCCCCATGGTTTGAAGTGCGGTTGAAAAAATATCTTGTTGGCCTGATATATTTCTTGCTACGCTTTGCAATTCATTCTGTATATCACCATGAACATCGCTACCAAGGCGTTGAAGGTAAGATGGGTTTTCAGCGGGCACATCTTGCCAATCATCAATTTTATTTGATGGAACATCCTGCCAATCATTTATTTCTTGGTCGGCCATTAATTTATACTTTCTGTGCCATCAGAATAAATTGTTTTAGTTTTACCAGTACTGGGGCTATGTTGCGTTTTAACTACAGTTTTTTGATTTGATGATGCTTGTTTTTTATTTGGGTTCACATAATCAGATTGTTTGTATTTTCCGCTAATATAATCAGATGTAGGTATTGCTGCGCCTTGAGCCACACTATCATCATAATATTTTTGCTTGGCTTGAGTAAGGGTGCCAGGAGACGTTCCTTCTAATTGTGGGACAACTTCATTGGCATTTTTTGTCATTTGTGCTGCAAGTAATGCTTTATTAATTATATCAGTTTGAGCCTCTTTTGTCATTTCCGGAGAAGCAAAAATTTTCTGCCCCAATTGAGCCATATTAAAGCCAAAATAGCGACTTGGCACGCCATTTGCTAATTCATTTTGCATAGCTCCATTTCCTTCTAACTTTCCTAGTTCTTCATAAGCAGCCCGCTCTGGTGTCCCGCTTGGCGATACTTTATCAAGTGCATTGCTTATGCTTGATCCTTCACCAGCAGCTTGTTGGGCAGCACGGTTTAATTGAGACAACTTACCTTGATCAATTTGGGGTATAAGAGATTGTATTTTTTGAAAATTCATTATGCTGTCATTTAATGCGCCGACATTGGCTCCCGAAGAAGAAATTATTTTTGCCGCAGCTTGAGTGTCAGCACGATTTTTTATATTCAAAGGTTGCGCTTGAATACCAATATTATTGGCAATATTGATAGCATTGGAAGTACCTTGATTCGTTGGTATCCCCTGTGGGACTGTTCCAGCTTGAGGGCCAGAAGTGTAAATTGGGTTGCCATACATATCAAAGCTGATTTTACCTTGATTTGCTAACTGTTGTTTTATAGATGCCTCTGATTTTTGATATTCAGCAGTATTTTGGTTTTTCTCATGCTCCTCTTGTAGTTGGCTACGATGATAATCAGCTTCCTGAGCTAAATTCTGCGCAGCTTTTTTTACCTCAGCATTCTTATAATTTTGTTCATTCGCTTGATTAACTTCATCGGAATAACTTTTAAGCCCAATAAGGCCGCCTTCGCCAATATCAATTAATGGGTTACGGCTTTTTCCAGCTAAGGTTCCCAAAACACCAGCGGCAATTGGTAGCCAAGGGTTGACTTCCGCCTTATCCATTTTGGGAATGCGTGGATCATTACTGTAATCAGTGGGTAATATTCCATTTGCGGGATTCGCTTGCGTTGGCAATGAACTTCCGGCCAAAGATGCGTCAATACGAGAATCTACCGTAGAAGGTTGGCTATAATTGTTATTATCCTGAGATTTGGCATTAGATACCTTATTAAAAAGATAATCAAATCCCTGATTAGGTTCTACCGCTGGAGTTGGAGGATTAGATGATGATATATCATTTGCGCCATAATCATTATTGTCATAAGCATCACCGCCAGAATCTAAATGCTGTGGCAACAAACCTCCCCTGGCGCGACCTACAATACCTCCACGCTTAAACAACCCTTGTCCACTAGTAGATGTTGTGCTTGTGCCGCCAGAATTAGTACCAATTCCTTCGGCAATATTTGCAAGCCATCCGGTAGTCTGGAATGGATATGCTTGCTGTTGCAAGAATTGTTCATAAGGCACATTGAGTTCTGATTGAGCTTGCTGCTGCTGCTGGTTGCCAGCGGAAAGCTGTGCTTGAGCGCCAGTAAGGTAATTTCCAAGGGCGGAAGTTCCTAATTGGTTTTCCGCCAATGCTCCTTGGGCATTAAGTTGCGCTGTTGCTTCTTGTGCCGCAGTTTGTGCTGTCTGTTGTGTATTTGCCTCAGAAAGAGCTTGAGAATAACCAGCGTTAAGTATGCCAGCGTTTGTTGCGTTATTTGCTATAGCTTGCTGGCCTGCTGTT
>CAIYZI010000263.1 GCA_903930665.1 uncultured beta proteobacterium | reverse complement strand
TCTGTCGCAGAATGACCTTTTTCAAGGATTTGTTTGACAGCCTCTAATTTGAACTCGGCTGTGTATTTGGTTCGTTTCATATGCACCCCTCTGATTCATTGTTGACAATATTAACTGTCTACTAATTTGGGGGAATGCCAGACAGGCTCGCTTTGCGTTGTTGTCTATGACGGCCGTAAACATTCAAAGACATTCGGATGCATAAACGAATTCTTTATTGGTAAAAATTCTCAAGGTCTAGTGCTTATACCCCCCGGGTTGTGGCATGGATGGAAAAATATCGGGGCCGACGAGGCAACCATAATTAGCATGCCATCAAATTTATACAATTACGATGATCCTGATCGATGGGAGCTGCCTTGGGATTCAGTAAAAGCGCAGCAAACTATTCCGTACCAATGGCCGATTGGGGCTTCTTCATAATTTACTATATTCATTTAAATAACAGTGCCAACTCAAGCCTTAAAGCAAGAAGCCGGTGTACCTTTAGTCACTGTAATACTGTCAACCTACAATTGGAGTGCCGTTCTACCGTATTCCATTCAATCTGTCTTGAATCAAACTTTTGACAATTTTGAGTTATTGGTAATAGGCGATGGCTGCACGGATGACTCGGAGCAGATTGTAAAAAGCTTTACGGATTTACGAGTGCGCTGGATTAATCTTGAGCGAAATACTGGTAGTCAAGCAGGCCCCAATAATGAGGGATTAAAACAGGCCAGAGGAAAGCTTATCGCATATCTTGGGCACGATGATTTATGGTCAAAATATCACCTTGAAGTATTGACATCATTTTGTCAAAAAAGAGAAGAGGTTTATGCGACGGCCGCACTGGTCTGGTTTACCGAGGACTGCAAAGTGCGTTACATCAGCGCTTTAAATGAAGTCATCCCAGCGCCTGAAAACGCAAATAATTGGCATATCCCAAGCGCTATTATGCACAGCCACTCGTTAATAAATAAAGTTGGCTTTTGGAAGGAATACAACTCTGAGCAGAATTTTTATCCAGACGATGAATTTTTCTCCCGAATCAATAAAATTCAACCAAAGCTCATGGTTGGCTTTGTAGGTGTAGCTAAGATCCCTGCAGGCTTGCGAAAGAATATATACAAGACAAAAGATGTAAGCCCTCAAAATAATTTATATGATGCTTTAATTCAAAATCCCCACTTTCTTAGAGATACGGCAAAGCTTTATTATGCCGCTCAAGATAGTAGGATCATCAATGTGAGTGCTTTTTTGCTTTCAATTAAACACTCTTTAAAATGTTTTAAAAATCTTGTAGAAAAACTCGGATTACTACCCATAAAAAGAAGCTTAAGCAGGATATTTCAAAAAGAAAAAGAAAGTGAAAACCGCTATAAGGACTACCGTCGTTTTAAGGGGCTTGAATAAAAAGGCATTCTTTAAAATACGAAACGAGGCAGAGACGATTTTATTTTTTGAAAAACTCGCAAGTCTCGGCACTTCCTGTAATCCAATATGATTTCTATTGTTGGGCAATAATAAGACTAAATCCAACAAAATGCTCACGATGCTAAGCTGATATTCGGTCTTTAATAGTTGACTTAGATTGTTGATGTTGCCGCATTCTTGTTTGGTTAATTGCAGCTCAATCAAATTGCTATTGGGCTTTCTTTTCGACCTGGAGATCATTTGCTAGCTCACTAGCAACATACATGTCGCCACCATCCACCAATGCGGCCAGGTTTTCGTTTGATCGAACTAAGGTGAATTACCGCTATCAAAGTAGCATCCTATCTGCACCTTTACTTGGGACTCTTTTGCTAAAGCGAGGCACATCATCGGGTCTCTCGTTAAACCGCTCCTTGCAAAAGAATTTAATCTTATAGCTACGAGCAAATTAGTTTATTACTGAGCTGTTGAATATCACACGCAATTTGTAGAGACCGCATTCTCTTCGCAACAATTGTGAAATTGATTGCGGATCAGACTAGTACAGCCTTGAAATCAAACGTTGTGATCAAGAGTGGAAAAGTTAGAAAGCCCTAGAAATCCTTAGCGACTTTCCGAGTGACTCTACGTATACGCTCTATGGTCTCTTTCATCGGCGCTGATTTTGATACTTCCAACCCCAAAGAACGCGCAATGAAATTGACCTTTATTGGATTAAGAGGAATGCCGCCTTGATCAACTGCTTTAAGCAGTTGCTTAGCCTTGATAACCTCAGGTGGCAAAGTTGTCCAGAAGCATTTTTTTAACCAGTTCAACATTAGTAATTCCTTAAACCACCACCGTCCCACTATGCAGTGCGACATGAGATGTGCTGACACCTACTAACTCAATTAAGGTGTCATTGGCTCCAATAGCTATTCCGGTATGAGCACCCGTAATCAAAACAAAGGTATTGCTACCATTAGCCCACATCGCCACATCGCCTGCGGCTACTGCCGTTGAGTTAGATCCATTAGCAATGGCTTTTTCTACTGCAGCTAGTTCAAGGGCTAAGGTATTGTCACTGGAATTAAACGTCACTAGGCCTGTAGTACCGTTAATGGAGGCCTCTCCTGATTGCGCGGTACCGCTAAATCCAGCCACCTTTAAGGCTGAAGTAAAGCTAATGACATCATTGCCGGTCCAGCCAGTAATGGAGTCAAATTTAGTTGCTGAAGGACTACCGGGCATATTGATAGCAAAATGAAAGTTGAGATCTCCATCTGAGCCAACTAAGGTTTGAGCACTTCCCGTTGGAATACTGCTGACATTGATGGTATCACCCGTGAGCTTAGCTAGTGCAGTAGCATCACTGACTAACTGAGCAGCCGTAATATTGAGCGGATTGCCATGGGTAGTCCTAATCGAGATGATGTGACTAGCATCAGCTTGTAAGGTCGCTAGGTTCGTCACAATGTTCGCCGCGGTGTCACTGACAGTCATAGAGGTGATGTGGGAGTTTGATACGTCTGTTGCCAC
>CAIYZI010000262.1 GCA_903930665.1 uncultured beta proteobacterium | reverse complement strand
TCTGTCGCAGAATGACCTTTTTCAAGGATTTGTTTGACAGCCTCTAATTTGAACTCGGCTGTGTATTTGGTTCGTTTCATATGCACCCCTCTGATTCATTGTTGACAATATTAACTGTCTACTAATTTGGGGGAATGCCAGTTTCATACTAGAGTTAGATACAAACAACGAACTTTGCTTATGGCACAAAGTAGTAAAAAGCCCGCTACCTTGACAATGCTAATATCTAAATACGTTTTGTGAGAATTTTAATAACCCCCTTAAAAAAAATGAAAAACCCTGTTCAATACTTACTCTTTCGCGCAAAAGCCACACCCAACTTTATTGCTATTCAAACCATTGATAGATCTTATACATTTATAGAGCTGGCTTTGATTGTAAAAATGTGTGCGGGGAAACTTCGATCATTGGGAATTAGACCAAAGCAGCTTGTGATTAATTCTTTTTTGGACAGCTTTTTTGACTTGATTCTCACTCTTTCTGTTTTTTATGAGGCGTGTATTAGTTGCTCAAACCATGGCTATTCACCTATTGATCAAGATTTGGAATGCGACTGGATTTTGACAGACAATCCAGCCAGAAAATCAGAGCATCAAAAAAACCAGATTTTCATAGATGAATCTTGGATTAATGATGCAATACAACAAAATAAAATTAACAACCCTAATTTTTATGATAGCCAATCAATCTGTCGATTAGTACTCACGAGCGGAACAACGGGCAAAAGTAAGGCGGCAGCATTTTCTTATGATGTTTTAGATGCGAGAGTAAAGCAAGCGTTCGGGTACTGGATGACCCCGGGTAGAGAGTTGAACTTAATGACGATACCAAGTGTAGGCGGAATTATTTCAAGCCTTAGCACACTATTTTCTGGCTGCCCAATTTATATTGCAGGTCCTTACAATAAAGTTCAATTGATAGCAAAATTTAATATCAATAGCCTCATCGGTTCCCCAATTCAGCTAAGAGATCTACTTGATACATCGAACCAATTAAATATAGCGCTAGACTCAATTGAGGTAGTGAGGGTAGCTGGCGGGGCACTCTCTCCCGCGCTGTTAGAAAAAATTCGCAAACAACTTGGCGCTAAGGTGCTTAATATTTACGGAAGTACGGAAGTTGGCGGAGTTACTATGTCAGAATTAACGCACGATCAAGCAATTCAGTCGGCAGCAGGATACCCGCTCCCATTGGCTGAAGTTCAAATTGTAAATGACCGATATGAAATCTTGCCGCCTGGGAAGGAAGGATTGATAAGAGTGAGATCGGATGCCATGGCGCATTCGTACTATAAAAATTTGGCAGCAACCGAAAAATTTTTCAAGAATGGTTGGTTCTATTCTGGTGATCAGGGATTTTTAAATGAAGCTGGATGCCTAGTTTTATCCGGAAGAGATAGCGAGCTAATCAACCGGGGTGGATCGAAAATAGATCCTGCTTTAATTGATCAGTTTCTCTTGGATTTACCGGGAATTGAAGATGCGGCTGTATTTGGCCTGTCTCATAACGGTGAAATTGAAGATATTGGTGCAGCATTAGTAGTATCTACCAATTTTGATTTGAAAACATTACGGGCGGAGCTTTGGAAAAAATTTGGGGTCTCTAATAGTCCAGCAATATTTTTTACGGTAGCGCAAATTCCGCGCAATCCAATGGGAAAAGTGATGAGAGCTAAGATGGCAGCCGAGCTGACTGAATTTTATAAGCTACAACAGAATTCAAAATCCTAAAGGTGAATTATGATTTGTTGGTCGCAATTTTTTCTATTGTATTTGATGTTTCAGTTGACTTAGCATTCATGGTAAGTGCAAAAGATTAAAATGATCGGCTCTTAAGCTTAAAAGTGGTATACAAATACCCTGCTAAATGTTCATTCAAAGTTGCCTTTTCACAACCACCAATTCTAAGTGCGCAGCCAGAAACTGTCTTGGCATTGCTAAAGGAAATTAAATCCCTTTATTGATTGAGATCGCATCAATACTAAAATGCACCGTGGTGAACTTGAATACCCACCAATCCAATGGTGCTCGCTGAATGATCAGTAGTAATGATATTAGTTGTGGTGTAACCAGGGTACTGAGTCGATGCATATTGAGCCCCAGTGAGGGCTGGTGTGTTGGCGCAGCAGGGGTGACCGTGATGTTAGTGGCTGAGCTGGTGTTGGGTAAATCTATGGAGTCACCAGCATATTGCGCTGTGATGGCATTCATACCCACAGCCAACGAAGAAGTCGTTAAAGTTGCCACGCCGTTATGAAGGGTACCTGTACCAATCTGGCTACTGCCATCAAAAAAGATCACGGTGCCCGTTGGAGTAGGAGCGCCATTGCCGCCATTCGATTCGGTTGCCGTGAGTGTAATGGGCTGTCCATGTGATATGGAGGCACTTGAACTTGTAAGCGTGGCGGTGGTTTGCAAAGCCTGTGTTGTAACTAAAATATTGCTGCTGGCAAATTGCTCAGACATATCATCAAAAACCTGAATCTGCACAACATCAGTACCAGTCACGCTGCTAGTATCGTATAGTTGAGACAGTGCAGCATTAACTTGACTTATAGATCCAAAGAAATCTAGATTGTGAGAGTTGTTGTTGTAAATGGTGATGCCAGGATTGACGATAGATAGGTTGCCTCGAGAATCGTTAAGAGAAACCTCTACTCCATAGTCACTGCCGCCCGAAACAGAGAGGCCGGTGATAGCAGTAGCAATACCGGCATTGATGGTTTGGTGAGAGGCTACTTGATTAATCACGAGTGGGGCCGCCACCATCAAATCGAGTTCTCTAAAATAATTTGTGTGGGAGTTATTATCAGTGACCTCAATAATAACAAAATCATGTCCCGGATGATTGAGAGTATCAAATAAGTGCGAAAACACTGTATTGACTTGGAGCGAAGTCCCAGTGAAAAAGAGCACTGAAGAGTTATTGCCATATACTAAATAAGAGGTTTCGCTCCGTAGAGTTCCATTACCTTCATCAAAAACCTCAACACTAAGACTATCGGAGGTTGGAACACCGAAAATGGCAATTGGAAGAGCTATAGTAGCGCCTTCTAGCTGGTCAGGGATGTAAGGCGTATAAATAGACAATGACATTTTTAATAATTTCTCAATTTATAAATTTAGATTATTCATAACAAAAATAAACGAATTAGGCTATGGCTTGCTGTATCCCAACTAATGGTACTGCATCGTACACGATGGCCTGAACAATTTGCGCAGCAGTAAGACCGCTATGTGCCGACAGTAAATCTGCGGCCTCTGCACTCACTAAAGGGGTTGCAAAAGAACTACCAGACCATGTTTGTAGTACTCCATTTAAACCGTAAGCCAAAATATTCGCGCCTGGTGCGTCGACATAGTTATAGCTTGTTGCGCTACCAGCCTGATTGCTAAAGGATGTCATTACCGCCGCGCCAGTAGAGGTCAAAGTGCTGGCACCCACAGCTATCGCAGTATTCATATTTTCAGCATAGGCTGCCGGGTATTGGGGGTTTGTTGCACCTACATTACCTGAGGCCATACAAATAATTACGCCCTGATTAACCGCATTGGTAATTGCAATTAATTCGGCAGGGTCTGGGTTGATACCCCCTAAAGACAAGTTAATGACATTGGCGCCATGAGCCACAGCATAATTAATTGCATTAATTACGTTGGCGTCACTTGCATTGCCATTGGCATCCAAAGCTTTGAGCACCATGAGTTGAGCGCTAGCCGCCGCCCCAACAATCGTGGGCGCTACGCCCATGCCAGAAGCAATTAACTCAGATGCAATAGCAGTACCATGACCATTATCATCCGAGTTAGAATTTGCAGGTATTATTGTGTTATTCAAAAAATCAAAACCACCTATTACTTGACCTTGTGAGAGATCTTCATGCTTTCCATCAATACCAGTATCTAAAACGGCTACAACTATAGAAGCGGACCCTGTTGTCTTAGACCAAGCATCGGGAAAATGTGCCTTTGCTAAACCCCATTGTCGATCTAAATCTGT
>CAIYZI010000261.1 GCA_903930665.1 uncultured beta proteobacterium | reverse complement strand
TTACATACCCAAAGTTGTTAAGGCTCTTTTTGAAGGAAATCTGGAAGAAGCCATTGCGATCATACAAAAGGAACTTTCATGACCTACTTCACCTTACGCGCCCGTTACCTTGAGATTGTGAAACGTTTGCATTCATTGGTGCATTTTAAATCGCTTTCCAAGGCTCCTGAATTTTCCAGCCATGCGTTGAGGGCTGGCATTAATTTGGCATCATTGGAATCTAGTGCAACGACTGATTTGCTTATTGCGAAAGGGTATTTTACTAAAGAAGAATGGCTAAAAAAGGTTGTTGCGTATGCGGAGAGGGAGGCGGATAATTATGAAACGCCTATGACGTTGCAATAGTTTTATGGATTTTTTTTATTTTCTGGTATGTATGTTGGTATTATTTTTAACAGTTAGGAGTTTTCATGAGTGAGTCGCAGGGATTGGTATTTTTGGAGGGTGGGGAGACTAGGGTTGTTCCTAGCCGTGTTGCTGTAAAGAAATTTGAGCATCAGTTATTTTTCTTGCTTGGTGAGATTGGCAAGATGTTTGCGGATGGGAATTTGATTACCTTGGTTGTGAGGAACCCTGGTATTGAGAATGGGGATTTGGTGGTAAGCAGCGATGTGTCATTGGATAACCCTATTGCGAGTATATTAAATCATAAGGAGATATTGGAACGTGAGCGTGTATCAGAATCGGCTAAAGAGGCGGGAACGGTGGAGCAAGCATCTGAAAGTATTGTCGATGGATGTGGAGAGGTCACTAGCGGCACTATCGGCGGCGAAACGTGTTCTTGATGAGATAGAGAAGCATTGTTTTTTGGAACCATTGGCAAATGAAATTAAAAAACCCAAAAAAAAGAAAGAAGAGAATAGATGAGGTTTTGAGTAGTATTGCTTACGATGGTTCTGAGAAAGTCATACGGATTGTTTTTAAAGTGAGGGGAAAGAGGAAAGATGGAAAAGATTAACGTACTTGACCATGGTTTTGTAAGGCTTGTAGACCATATGGGGAGTGATTTGAGTGTGGTAAGGGCTGCACGTGTTTCGTATGATGCGGCGTGGAGGGCTGGGGAGGATCAGGGGAGTGATAAACGCCTGATTAATTATTTATGGAAAAATAGTCATACGACACCATTTGAGTCTGTGCAGTTTACGTTTGAGGTTAAGGCACCTATATTTGTGTTTCGCCAGTGGCATAGGCATAGGACTTTTTCTTACAATGAGTTGAGTGCGCGTTATCGGGAATTGCCTGAAGAGATTTACATGCCGGATTTCAGGAAGCAATCATTGAATAACAAGCAGGGCAGCGATGGTGAGTTTGGGTCTTACGAATTGGAGATTTTAAAGAATTTGTTTGAGCGCAGTTACAGGAAATCTTTTGAAGTTTACAAGCATGCGTTGGATATGGGTGTTGCTCGGGAGTTGGCTAGGTCTGTCTTGCCGGTTGCCACTTATAGCCATATGTTTTGTTCTGTGAATCTTTTAAACCTTTTGAAGTTTTTGACGTTGCGTTGTGATTTCCATGCTCAATATGAGATACGTGTGTATGCGGATGCTATGTTGGAATTGATTCGTCCTATTGTTCCTGAGTGCGTTGGGGCGTGGGAGGCAAAGCAATGACGGACATGGTAAACAATCCGCCGCATTATAAG
>CAIYZI010000260.1 GCA_903930665.1 uncultured beta proteobacterium | reverse complement strand
ACCGGCTTAGGCCTTATCTCACCTGTCGGAAATACAGTTGATGTAGCTTGGTCTAATTTGCTCGCGGGCAAATCAGGCATCGCTACGATCACTAAGTTCGACCACACTCCGCTAAGCGTTCATTTCGCTGGAGAGGTGAAGGATTTCAATGTTGAAGAATACGTTTCTGCCAAAGAAGCACGCCATATGGATACCTTTATCCATTACGGCATTGCTGCTGGCTCTCAAGCTATTCGCGACAGTGGCATTGAGGTCACAGAAGAAAATGCAGAACGCATTGGAGTAATGGTGGGCTCAGGTATTGGTGGTCTGCCGATGATCGAAGCTACCGGAGCGGAATTATTGGCTCGTGGTCCTCGTCGTATTTCTCCTTTCTTCGTGCCTGGCTCCATTATTAATATGATTTCCGGTCATCTGAGCATCTTGTTTGGTCTTAAAGGCCCAAATGTGGCTGCAGTGACGGCTTGTACAACAGGTTTGCACAGCATCGGCTTAGCAGCGCGCTTAATTCAGTATGGCGATGCAGATGTAATGGTTGCTGGTGGTGCTGAGTCCACTATCTCCGCTTTAGGTGTAGGTGGTTTTGCTTCAGCCCGCGCTCTATCTACTCGTAACGATGATCCGGCAACTGCTTCACGCCCTTGGGATATAGACCGTGATGGTTTTGTTCTGGGTGAGGGCTCTGGCGTAGTTGTCCTTGAAGAGTATGAACACGCAAAAGCACGCGGTGCTAGGATTTACTGTGAGCTACTTGGCTTTGGTATGAGTGGTGATGCATACCATATGACAGCTCCAAATATGGATGGCCCACGCCGTTGCATGTTAAATGCAATGCGTGACGCTGGCTTAAATGCGGATCAAATTCAGTACATTAATGCCCATGGAACTTCTACACCCTTAGGTGATAAGAATGAAACTGGAGCTATTAAAGCTGCTTTAGGTGATCACGCCAAAAAGACCTTAATTAATTCCACCAAATCCATGACTGGTCACCTTTTAGGTGGCGCGGGTGGTTTGGAATCGGTTTTCACTATTCTGGCTTTACATAACCAGAAATCCCCACCAACGATTAATATCTTTAATCAAGACCCTGAATGTGATTTGGACTACTGCGCCAACACTGCTAGGGACGTAAAGATTGATCATGCCGTTAAAAACAATTTCGGCTTTGGGGGTACTAACGGCACCTTAATTTTTGGTAAGCTGATCTAATATTCTTTGCATTTTCCATTTGTTGGTTTTTACCAAGTAGGTCGATAGCGTGATGAAAAAGTACTTTTTTACAGTCCTGGCTGTTTTTAGTCTTGCCCAGCTTTCATTTGCTCCTGTGGCGTTTGCGCAGAGCCCTCGTGTGACTATTCCAGACTTTGCGGACTTAGTGGAACGAGCTAGTCCTGCGGTGGTCAATATTCGTACTACTGAAAAAGTGGCTGTTCAGCAGGCGCAAGGAGGCATGCCTGGCATTCCAGAAGATCAAGCGGAGTTCTTCCGTCGCTTCTTTGGCGTTCCTATCCCTGGTATGCCCAATTCCCCAAAACAGATTCAGCCGACTCCCAGTAAGCCTCAAGAGGCTGATCGTTGAGTGGGCTCAGGATTTCTTATTGATTCCAATGGCCTGATTCTGACTAATGCACACGTGGT
>CAIYZI010000259.1 GCA_903930665.1 uncultured beta proteobacterium | reverse complement strand
CCTTATTTTACGTTAAACGGCGCTCGTAAATATTTTACCAACCCCTTCTAGGAAGGCGGGTATCGGACTCCTTCGGAGGCATTCGCAGGTTCGATTCATGGATGCCCGCCTTTATAGGGGCTTCGGTAATTTTTGAGTTTTGAACTCTGCACTCTGATTTCGAAACTTAATCATGAGAAAGCGTGGACACGCTGCGCGCATTATCCGCAAGCAGCCAAATCTCAAATCGTGATTTGCAAACCCCCTTCTTTCGGTTTAAATGGTGGAATGGGGAAATCATCAGGAAAAAGCAAAAGATCTGTTATTCGGATTTATGAAGAAAGTCCTGAGGTTGAATTATTGCGCGAGCAATTCCCGCCCCGCGCAAATTTACATGCTGACGAAGTCGACCGACTATCTCGTGAGGACCTTAATCAATTTCTCTGGTTGGTTAGGCCAGAGCCTAAATTTCGGGCATTAGCATCAGCTATCGGTCGCCTTACAGCAGTGTGTAGGGAAATGCAAAAACCTGAAACTGGAGGCCCAAAAATAGACTGGGCGCTTCTCTTGCGCGTGGCTAATGAGATTTACCGATTGGGTATTTGGGCCCACAAGGTAAATCCATCGCTTTTTGAAAATATGGGGGAATCAGATGATGCTGTTTCGGACAATCTCGAGGACGCTAGCGATAAACCTCCCGTCAATCCAATTTTGCATCACGGATCTTCAGCATTTCCAATTTACTCAATATTAAGTAACGATATTTGGCTCAAGGGCGTTATCGATGCTGCGGACAGGCAAGACGACCCCAGGATGGTTGCCATGCGTCGATTGGCCGGATTTGCCATTATGCGAAATTTGGAGCTGCTCGACATTACTAGGCAAATGCAAACGATTGAGGGTGAAGAGGAGTCTGCTCTAAAGAAGATTACTGCAGTGCAGCAAAAGTTTACAGATCCTGTGTTGTTCCAGAGCGTGGATGTTGAAAAAGATCGATATCACTTTTACTTTGTTGGGCTTGAGCAAGCGATTAGGGAGTGGTCGCGGGATTGGGATGGTATTGACGAGGCAAATCAGTTGTTCCAATGGGCGCAATTGCCCTACCCCAAATTTAAAGAGCAGTGTCTTGACGAGTATTTACATTTACAAGGTGCTCCCGGTAAAGAAAAAGTCACATTAACCAAATCACAAATAAAGTTCAAATCGGTATGTAGGGCATTTTCGAGTAGTGTCCGCAAATCAAAAATGAGCACATCGAAGTCCGGTTCCGGAGAGCGCTCGAGGGAAAAAGAAAATCCCGGCATTCAGTACCGCGGCCTATATCGAGATATTTGGCTTAGTGAGGGTGATCTTCAGGGTAACGAGTTTGAAATTATTCCGATTGATGACGCCACCATCACCGATGAATACATCGAAACACTAATAGAGCCTGGCGACGATGTTGGAGAAGAAATCGAAGATGATCGATCCGATGCGCCCCAGTTAAAGTGGGTTGCCCCGCAGGTGGGTAAGAGTCGGTTAGAGCTTGAAAGAGATTCTAGTTATACGCAACGGTTTATAGCTAAGCTTAACCAGCGATTGCATTGGGGCACCAATGTCGCTTCCTGGAAAGAAATGGAGCTGTTCAAAAACTATTTGGACAATCTTGAGAGCGCCCTTAAGCGCGATAACCAAGACGCATCAAAGCGATTTACCCAATTAAGCGCAATTATGGCGCTGCGCCTAATGTATATCTTGGGGATCGATATTCACACGGCATTGGGCGCCCAAGTGATCTTGCGCGAGCGAGAAAGTTGGCGCAGCGGCCATTCCAATTTTGAGGTCGGGGACGAGTCCTCTAAAGGCGATAAACCCAAATTGGGTAGCCAAAGCTTGCACCTAGTAAAAGCTAATGCAATGCCTGTGAATCAGCCTCCAAGCTATATTCATTTGTGGAGATTATCGGTACCTAATTACGCCTGGTCTGAATTGGTCAATGTGCAGGCAGAGGAATATGCGCCACACCTGGGTGCGATTGTTTTTCAGGATCTATCGGGCGTGGCTGGACAAATAGCAGCAGCCAGCTCCCAAATATCAGAAACGTCCTCACCCATATTCGCTCCCAGTGCAAGACTAGAAATTGAAAAAGAGTCTCAGAGTTTACTTACGCAATTTAATCGCGAGATGGACCTTTATAAAGCTAAGCGCCCCCTGACCATGCTCAAGATCAGGGAGTGGAGCAAGCACCAAATGGTTGGGAAAAATTTTGACCCAAGAATTCTAGATGCTTTAGATCCGTATACTCCCAGGGCCTTTAAATCAGATTTGTATTACTACACCCACGATGCATACAAGGGAACAAAGCAGCTGGGCTCTCTCAATAGTTATTTAAAAACTAGTGTTGATGTAGGTGACATTCAAGGGGCAGCTGGTTCGCAAGCAAGCAAAACAAGTATTTCTGACCTCTTCTCACAAAGAACGAGGCTGCTCGGCGGCGATGTTGTAAAAGCACCCTTTAGGGGTATGAGGCCTAGCGTGGTGGGCGCAACGGGATTGGTTGCTATTGATGAGAATGAGCATCCAAAAGCCTTGATTGAGCAGATACAAGAATTAAAAAAGCAGATTGATATTCCGCGCTTGGCCAATGGTAGGGCTCAGGATTACCAGCAATTTTGTGATGCCTTTAATCAACTCACCCTATATTGTGCGCTTTGGTTTGCTTGTGAAACTTCACACCGTCCACACCATCTGCCTTATGTAGACATTGCCGCAGTCGATCCATTTTTGGGTCTTACTCGTATCGGCGATAAAACCAATCGCGCCGGGGATCGATTACGAGTGATTTGGTTAAGCCCATTATTGCAAAATCAAATGTGGGTGTATGAGCAATTGCGTCGCAAGTTGCTAAAAAAATTGCTCCCCGATGTTACGCATCATGCTTTGTATGGTGAATTAATTTGGCTTGAGCCGGTGCCTGTCTCAAAAAAACAAAAGAGCAATAAAAAAAGGGATGCCCTTAGTATGGCCGCATTGCCATTGGCAATTGAGAAATGGAGTAAGACCAAAATGCGGCGGCACTTCAGAGACTATATTGAAAGCTCGATTGTTGCTCAGCCCAATTTTTACCGTAAGCTCATGCCCGCCTTATTAAAAAATAGGGGGATGAGTCAGACGGATATCAGCACTTGGCTTGGTCATTGGCAAACGGGTACAGCGCCCTTTCATCAGTTTGGCTCCCATAGCAATTCGGAGTACATCGAGCGGATCAAAAACCCCATTCAAAAAACAATCAAGGGTTTGGGTTTTGAGCTGGTTACGCTCGCCATGCCGGCTTGGCCAAAGGATGAGGTTAGGTGAGCACTAAATCATCAGCCGCCAAAGAGGTGCAAAAGGCGCATGAAATGATGCGCGCCCAATTAAGCGCCCATCTGCGCGCGTTACCAACCAACCCTCATTTACTTGCAGTCATTACGCAGATTGCTCGCCCTCATCAAGATGCCAATCAAATCCTAAACGCTTCTGTTGAGCAGATTGGCGTAATGATTTGTTCCAAGATTCGAGAATGTATTGAAAAAGAATACTTGGCTAGGGGCGAGCTCTCTCAGATTGGCTGCGCTTTATTGGGTATTTCTCGGCAGGCTCTGGATGCCTCTTTACAAAAAGCTACGCAAGGCCGCTTCCTGCCAAATGAGCGGTTGCGTAGTGTGGACACGTTGCGCCTGGAAAATCCTGCCCACTATATGCCGGGAGTGCAGGCGCTTTTCAAGGCGCTCTTTGGTTTGGCCGATGGTTTTCTAAGTTGGAAAAAATGGTTATTTGATGTGGTTGATGCAGATCTTGCGGATCTCTGCGCCCAGCAAAAACTCGAGTGGCCTGGCCTAGGAACTATTGAAGTTGTTTTGCCAGAGCCCAATCCTTATCGACACTTTGATCGCAAAAAAGCGGGGGCGGGTTTACCTGCTGGGGTGAAAAAAGAAAGGCTGGAGAAAGAAGCGCAGCAGGCAATGGCGCTTCGCCTCATCATTGCGGCCTTTGCCAATCAGCGTTTTGGAAAATTTGATTGGGAGGCATTAGAGCCAAAGGCGCAGTTTGGTGGTTATCTATTTAGCGCCATCGTTTTTTCTGGGGTGCAAGATTTTGGGAGGCTTAAGCAAATTGCAGAGCTTAGTCTGGCTAAGGAGGACTTAGATGCACCTTATTCCAGTCTACTGTTGCCTCGCAATCAAAAGCTCCGAATGGATGCTGCCTATGTCGCGCTTGAAAAGGCGCGCAAGGAAAGCAAGAACAAAGCACCTAGACATACGAAAGAGTATGGGCCCGATCTTTCACGCTGGATTGCCGATCCGCTGACCGCTGCCTTGCATTCTCACTATCGGGAAAATTGGATTTTTGCTGATCGCGGACCTAAGTTTGCAAGTGAGTGCTTGAAGGCATTTATGGGGGCACTAAAAGGCGAGTTACGGATTCAAAAAACAGCCAATGAAATGGGGATGGATCAAGACGCTTTGTTTGAGGCAATTGATTTACTCTCCACACGAAAAGCATTGATGTATGCCACTCAATCTTGGCAAGAAGATACCTTGCCCACATTTATTGCTCGTTACTTGGCTGGAAAAATCTCCACCAAAGATTTGCAAATAGAAAACCTGCTTCAGCTGGGTATTTCAGATGCGCAGATGCCAACAGCAAAAATCGCAAAAGAAAATCTCGATGAGGCCTGGGTCGAAAGTGAGGATGAGCCTTTAGCTCGGGAAGGGGAGGTCGAGAGCCGGGCAGCCTCTCCAGTGGCGATGCAGTGGATTGAGCAAATCCTTGAGGCTATCTCGCACTTGAGTTACGAAGTCCCAGCAAGCCAAGAGCGATGCTTGGGCGCGATCGAGGAAATAGAAGCGCGCTATCAACTTGCCCAGCAAAGACTGACTCGCAGTCTATTGAAGTGGGTGCGTCATTTAATTACGCAAGACTGGGCATCTAAAGGCCTCGCTTCAGAAATTCTTACCAGCTATCTCCAGTTAATGTTGCCACTGGCAATGGCTGATTGGGATTTAGATGAAGGCTTAGATGAATTTACGTCTGAAGATTGGGGTGAAGAATTTGTAGAGCTCTTCGCTCAATTGACGAGCCCAAAAGACCAAAAGATCTTTAAAGCAGCTTGGGAGAGCTTGCAAAGAAGCCAGCGTACCGAAGCAGAAAAAGGCTTAAGACCTGAATCACAAGTTGATGTTGGCTATTTAACGGAGCTTGAATTTCGCTGGGCTCAGATCGACCTTTATACCGTTGCTTGTCGTAAGCTGCCGATTGAATATAAGAATGCCTGCCTGATCATTTTCACGCTTGGCTATCGCCTAGGCTTGCGAAGATCTGAGGTGCTCAAACTAGCTACTACACACGTACATATCAAAACAGGCTGGCCTACTGAAATTTCCGTGCAGTGGTGGAAGTATCGCCGCCTAAAGACATCCTCTTCAGTGCGCATCTTGCCAGTAGAGGCTCTACTTGATCCCAGAGAATTGAACTGGTTGAAGTTGTGGACCGCCGCTCGTGAGCAAGGCGCCCTTTGTATTGATGAGCTCATCAAAATTGAAGCACCTGAATTCAAGATAGGCCCAGTAGGCGGAATAACCAAGTTACCTGAACCCGGGCTGTATACGGCAGACGAGCTGGAATTCTTATTCCCAGTGCCAATGAGCGCTAAGGCGCGCGAGGAGCATTCCCTAGAAATAACGAGCAACACCGAGCGCGACAGAATTATTGACTATATTCATGAGTCGATGAGGCGGGTAACAAAAAATCCCTATATCCGCTTCCATCATCTGCGGCATTCAGCAGCGATGAATACCTTGATGCTTTTATGTGCGCCGCGATTGCCTAATTCTGAGCGCTTTATTCTTGATCACCTTTATGGCAATACGGAAATCCAGGCGCGCATTGCGAGGGATCATGCGGCTGTTGGAATGGCCGATGGAAGTAATCCTATTTTGCAGATTAGAAATCTCAAGCGTCGCATGGGATATGCCCGTTATTTTTTACTCAATGATTCGCGGGCAAGTCCATCAGAGCTCTATGTTGTATCTACTTTGCTCGGGCACTCTTCGCCTGCAACGACTCTATATAGCTACATCCACGTGATTGATGTATTGACCGGCGCTTTTTTGCATGAACGTTTGTTGCGCTTAAGTCCGGGGTTATTAAATGCGCTCTATCCTGGCACTAAACGTAATTTAGATATCAGGCGTAAGCGGTGTAAAACGCCATTTGATGACCCCAAGGCTGGGCTAGATAAAGTTCCAGTATTACTCAATGAGGTGATGAGTCCAGGGCCCAAAATTCAAAAACAGACTTCAAAGAATTTAAATCTCGTACAGATATTGAATTCTGAAGCTGGGCGAGGAATTGAATGGGCTTGCGATAGTTTTGAGAGGCTTCTAAGCGTAGACGAGAAGCAATTTTCTAAAACGGCTGCGTTACTTGATATTCCGGAAGAGCTTGCTTGCCAGTGGATTCGCAATGCCACACAGTTCACCAAACAAGCCGACCTATATTCATCAGATAGAAAGTATCTTTACGAAAATTTACCCGATCCCTTGCCCAAGGCTTTTATTGTCAAAAAGCCTCGTATGCGAGGAGGAATCAAGAAGGCTGATCAATGGATTACAAAAGCAATCGCGTATTTTGAAATGCATCCTGACGATATCTTCTTATTGCTTGATTACGCTAGAGAGCGGATTCGGGCTAGAGCCGAGACGATTAAATTTACGCAGAAGGAATTGGGTATCGGCCAACATAAAAGAAAAAGTGCGATTATTTCAAATCCAATCAATGAGACCTATATGAGATTTCTTGATGCTTTAGAAATTAAATATGCACCGACCGGTAAGAATAGCCTGGAATTGAGGTGTGAGGGAAAGGCGGCGGATGATTTGCCGTTTGCTTTTAGGCAGATGATGATTTTGTTGGG
>CAIYZI010000258.1 GCA_903930665.1 uncultured beta proteobacterium | reverse complement strand
TGTCAACCTAGATCTTGAGGTGAGTCTTAACGGTAAAACTCTTGAATTTAAAGGTGATCTAGAAAAATCTCCCAATGCTTTGACTAAAGTGAATTTGGTTTTAAATTCCAAAGCCTTTGATGTAGAGCCTCTAGCTGGGGGTGCGGTATTGGCAAGTTCCAATGGTCAGGCACCTGCCGTTCCAGCAAAATCTAGAGGTGATTCAAAGTATTTTTTTAGTGATGATCCTTTACCGTTTTCATTACTACCCCAGGCCACAGGTAGTCTTGTCGTAAATATTGATCAACTCGATATCCCTGGTTACAGCCCTTTAAAAGCTCTTAAAGGTATTTTGCAATTTAAGGGCGATGAAATTGCCGTTACCCAACTGACTTTTCAGATGGGTAATGGACAGGCTCAACTACAAGGCAATGTCAGCAAGTTTCAAGAACCGAGTCCTGTCTTGTTCGCCAAGGGTTATGCGAGTAATTTCACCTTAGAGAAGGTCTTGGCGAGTACAAATTCTGGCTCCAGGTTGAGTGGTGGGGATATAAAAGTGGCGTTTGATTTAAAGGGCTCGGGAATGAGTTTGCATCAATTGCTGGCAAGGTCTACGGGCAAAGTGCAACTCTCTGTCGGACAAGCAAAACTGCCTTCTAACTTACTCAATAATGGCGGTGATTTTGTCGTTACTTTGTTAGATGCCGTTAACCCCTTACGCAAGAAGACTACAGAAACCGTCTTGGAGTGCGCCGTTGCTTATCTCCCTATTACCCAGGGTCAGGTCAATATTGCCAATAGCGTCGGGGTGCAGACGGATCGTTTGAATGTGGTTCTTGCTGGTACTGTTAACTTGGCAACTGAGGCGGTCAATCTAAATATCTATCCCAATGAAAAATCTGGGTTGACAACAGGCTTGGATTTGGGGAACTTGGTGAAATTGCAGGGGACCTTATTGCAGCCTAAGACAGGCATTAATCAGGCAGGCGTCGTCAATAGCGCCCTCTCTATTGGCTTGGGCTTTTTGACTGGCGGTGCAACAATTGTTGCTGAAAATGCAAAGTCTTTGACAAGCAAGGAGCAGCCATGTCGTGATGCGCTGCATCCTTGGTCAGATATCTATCCAGGTGCTAACTAAGTGAGATCATCAGTAAGATCAGTAGGATCTCTTAAAACACAAGCCCACTTACAAAGAGGCTAAATAGTGAAATAAAGATGCTGGCGAAGAAGGCGGTCCAGAAGCTCGAAATAGTAAAGCCGCTTACCAATGCAGAAACCAGCATTAAGACCAGTGCATTGATCACTAAAAGGAAGATTCCCATGGTAAGCACTGTGAGGGGTAGGGTAAACAGAATTCGCAAAGGTTTGACGATGGCATTTGCAAAGCCCAACAACAAGGCTGCAATCAATAGTGAGCCACCATCAGCAAAGCGTAGGCCGCTAAAGATATAGCTTGCTACCCAGAGGGACAAAGAGGTCAGACCCCATTGAATGAGAAACGGGACTAAATTACCCATGATTTGATTCCTTTTAACAAGTAGATATTAATATTATAAGCAGTATTGTAGAGAGTGTTAAGTGTTAAGTTGCGAGGGTTTAATAGTGAGGAGGTATCTCATCACCCAAATCTCCTGAACCCGAGCCACCGCTACTGCTGGCCTGTTCTTTAATGGACTTCAGTTCGCGATAAAGAAATTCAATCTGCTGTTGTTGCTTGTAGATTGTTTCATTAAGTTTCTCAATCAAGTCTTCAGTAAAGCTGAGTTTGATTTCTAAATTGGTGATTCGTTCTTCTGACATGGTTATTTCACTATATTTTCAGTAATAAGGGTAAAGCGACCATCTTCCATTTCGAGCTTGGGTCTGATCCAAAAATCATGCGTTTGCATAGATTCATATACATAAGCGGGCTCTAGGTTTGCCTCAATGTTAGCTAGCAAAACGACTTTATATAGCCCGCCTGTCTTGATATGTTTTAAGGTGCTGCCAGGTTTAAAGAGTCCCTCATCTGCCGCTGCCATCTTAGGTCTGTTCATGTGAAAACATTGCTTTCTGGGTATGATCACCGGATGGCTAATTCCATTCCATACTCTATTCTAGATATATCTCCCATCCCACAGGGATTTACTGCTACTGATGCGCTGAACAATACGCTTGATGTTGCCCAACATTCTGAGCGATGGGGTTACAACCGTTATTGGTTGGCTGAGCACCACAATATGACCGGCAATGCCAGTTCTGCAACAGCGGTAGTCATTGGATATGTAGCGGCAGGCACTACCCAAATCCGTGTAGGTTCTGGTGGCATTATGTTGCC
>CAIYZI010000257.1 GCA_903930665.1 uncultured beta proteobacterium | reverse complement strand
TTTTCTGGGTTCCCATTCAAATTGTAACGAGGTCATATGTACATTGTACATATATTAATTAGAAGGAGCAAGTCCGTCTGACCAAAAGAAAATAGCCCAACAAGTGGGCTATTTTGAATCTTGGTGGCCCGGGGCGGAATCCAACCGGGCCGAGGATGCCTGATCCTACTTATCCAGCCTTACCCAAGCTTTTATCTTTTCTACTGTTTCGCTCTCTATGCCCAAGTAGCCATGATGCGCCTGAGGACCACAAACATTACCAGCGGTTGTTCCGCCTTCCATTGTTATTAGTTCAGTTCCATAGGTCTCGTGGTTGTATACAGCCCCATCATAGCTAGTAGTTTTACAACCGTCATATCGATGATGAACGAGTAAATACCGACTTTTCAAGCCCCGCGTATCAAGTTCGTGATTTACGCTCGAGAGTGAAGAAGTGTTAATAAATCCTGAAATCTTTCCATCCATTGTTTTGGACAGCTCTTGAATTGATACAGAGCCTTTGCTAGTGCTGAGAACATATATTTTCGCTTTCGGATACCTAGAATGAAGGTCGTCAATTATTGCCTGGATACGCTCTATTGAAGAAATTGAAACTGTTGAATCCGTTTCTGCTGTAACAAATTCTTCATCAGCAATTAGACCCCTAATGCGAATCGCAAAATTATCTGGCGAAAAAAAGAGGACTCCTTGACCATCAGTTGAAGCCTGAGGGGTAAGCCTTCCATCTCCACCAGGCATCAATATGACCACATACCTAGGATTAGCAATTCCAGTTGTGGTTAAGGCATAAGGAGCCATATCACCATTTTTATAGTGGGCCGTTTCAATTATCGAATCTTTTGCGCCACCATCAGCTTGGCCATAGGCACATAAAGACGATACTACTAGGGCTAATAGTGGGATGATTCGTTTTCTCATAATCAAATCTTAGCAAATAGAGACGAAAAAACCACCCGAGGGTGGTTTTAGTGTTTCTTGGTGGCCCGGGGCAGAATCGAACCACCAACACAGAAATGGCGCATCCTTTGAGCTCTCGACACCGCCTCATGTGAGGTCTTTTTAAAGGTCAGATTTTTAAATTAATGGCGGAAATGTATATCCATCAACTTTAAATACCTTCAAGCAAGCTTTCACAACGTCAGGATCATAGAGCTTGCCGCTTCCTACGGCAATCTCTTCTAATGCGGCATCGATA
The DNA here is from genome assembly GCA_903930665.1 of uncultured beta proteobacterium. Taxonomy (GTDB): domain Bacteria; phylum Pseudomonadota; class Gammaproteobacteria; order Burkholderiales; family Burkholderiaceae; genus Polynucleobacter. The sequence continues at coordinate 6,813 of CAIYZI010000257.1, read as the reverse complement.
CCCTTACCTTTTCGGTAGGGTCGATCAGATGACATTGCCTCTACAGTATCTGCTACACCAAGAATTCGGGCCTCTTCACAAACTACATCGCCTTTGATTGCATTGGGATAGCCACTGCCATCTAAACGCTCATGATGCTGTAAAACTGCTTGAGCAATATTCCATGGAAAGTGAATATGTTTGAGCATGTCGTAACCAGCTTGAACATGGTTTCTCAACATGGCAACCTCAAAGTTACTTAGGGCAATAGGCTTCGTTAAAATTTCTGCGGGGATAGTAATTTTGCCAATATCGTGAACCAAAGCGGCCATGCTAATACCTTCAACAGTATGTATAGGCAAGTTCATTTCGGTGGCTATGGCCACCGCTAAATTGGCTACACGCCTTTGATGTCCGCCAGTGTAAGGATCTCGAGCAACAATCACATTAGCCAAAGTATTAACCATTTCATTCATGGAAATATTGACTGAGTGTTGGTACTCAAGCAATTCTTTTTCTAGCTTTTTCCTATCGGAAATATCGCGAATATTACATTGAATAACACGATCGCCATTAACACCATAAGCATTACTAACAAACTCTACATTAATAATTTGCTCGTCTTTTCTTTTAAGTGGCAAATCTTCGTATCGAATATAGCCTTTATCTTTAAGCACTGTAAACGCAGTTAAGGCCGCAGCCTTATCAACCATGGCACCAATTTCCCAAAGCTCTTTACCAATAAGCTCATCTCTTGTATACCCAAGTAAATTAGTTATAAATGGATTGGCATCTTGAATAACTCCTGTTTGAAAATCAAGAATCAAAATACCATCTTGGGCGGTCTCAAATAATCGCCTATAGCGGAGTTCTGATTGTTTGGCTAACTGCTCTTTGCTTAATTGATCTGCCATATGCTATTTTTGTGAGTTTTGTGGAGACCCTCACCCTTTATTTGAGTGTATACCTATTATTTCTGACGGCTATAGACTTTCTTTAATTTTTTAGCTGTAATCTATCCAATCTAATAATGAAATTTAGGGCTCACTTTGTATATAGCAATTGGCCTTTACTGCTTAGCACTGATATGTCAGGTCTTTGCCTCGCTCATTAGCCTGTCCTTATTTCGATATTCAGCAACCATCTATCGCTGGGGCTGGTTATTTTTAGCTACTGGTCTTAGCCTAATGATCGGCAGAAGAATTGATCCGATATTTCATATCTTTGAGTCTGGTCGCTTTGACTTATTAGACGCAGTATTGTCACTACCAATTTCAGGATTCTTATTACTCGGCGTCCTTGGCCTTAGAAAAATACTTATCAAAGTTGATACCAATCAATTAGCACTTGAAGCCTTTGCACAATTTGACCCCCTCACCAATAGCTTAAGTCGTACTGAAATACTCTATCGAGTTTCCGAAGAAATTGATCGCTCACGCAGAAATAAGCAATCTTTTGCTTTACTGGAAATAGATATTGATCATTTTAAAAATGTAAATGATCAATTTGGCCATCATGTTGGCGATGAAGTTTTGCTCAGCCTAGTAAGGCACTCCAAAGAAGCAATTCGATCAGTCGACGCAATTGGCCGTATTGGTGGCGAAGAATTTCTGATTCTCTTACCCGAAACAGAAGCCATGGGAGCGACTCAAATTGCAGAACGTTTGTGTAAACATATTGCAAGTGCGGTAAATGATGCGAGCGCCCCAACACCAGTAAAAATTACCATTAGTGTTGGCATTGCTATTTTTAACCCCAATGAAAATCCCAGAGTTGAGCGAGGGATACTTTTAAATGAATTAGTTAATCAAGCTGACTTAGCAATGTATCAAGCCAAAAATGAAGGGCGAAATCGCGTTGTCTTTTGGACTAGCCCCACCACCACGCTCCTTAAAGGAGCGTGATATCAAAACGGAATAATTAACTCTTCCATCACGTAGCGATAAAAGTAGTTAGGCCCCAAAAAAACATGCAGACTTACCATAGCCCGCACGAGTCTTAAAGTAATAATGGTTTGATGCTAAAGGGTACGCACCCTTTAATCTTGGTGGCCCGGAACGGAATCGACTAGGGCTTGATGATGCCCAACCCTACTTCAATACAGCTTTCACCTTCCTTCTAAGGGAAGGCAATACCTCTTCTTCAAACCAGGGATTCTTTTTTAACCAAATGTTGTTTCTTGGGCTTGGATGTGGCAAAGGAATGGCCTTAGGCCAATAGTCCCTCCATGCTATAACTGTTTCAGTCAAATTCTCTTTACCGCCTTTGTCTAAGTGCCATGCTTGAGCATATTGACCAACAATGATGGTTAGCTTGATATTGGGTAGTTGCTCTAATAGCTTTACTCGCCATGTATCAGCACATTCTGGTCTTGGAGGTAGATCGCCTGATTTACCTGTGCCAGGAAAACAAAAGCCCATTGGAACAAGAGCAATCTTCTTGTCGTCATAAAAGATTTCTTTATCAATGCCCATCCACTCCCTAAGACGATCGCCACTAGGATCGTTAAATGGAATTCCGGTTTCATGAACTCGGACTCCGGGCGCCTGACCAACGATGAGGATTTTGGCAGAACTACTCACTTGAATGATGGGTCGTGGGCCCAATGGCAAATGCTTGGCGCACAAGATACAAGAGCGAATTTCTTTAACGAGCTTGGGGAGGGCTTGGGCCATCAGTTAAGAATATGCTATCTTGTATCTAAGATCGTATCGTGAATCAAAGTCTGATCAATGAAATCATTCATGCCAGATTCATTTTTACGATACAAATCCACAAAGCGATGATTCCACCGAATATCTTCAAAGGTATAGGTATGATTGGAATGAATTGTTTGGGAAACAGTTTCATCTAAACCCTTAATAGTTGCGACCAAAGCAAAGTCTGCCTTGGCTAAGTCTCCTTGAGAGAATTTTGATAGCGGACTTTTCTCATCAATCGGGTGAATTACAAGCCATGTCAATGCCAGCATCGGCGTATGGTTGCGAGCTAAATTGAGGTCATATATTCGCCGCATACTGTAACCATCTTTAGTGGTCTCTTGCATGAAAAGGCTCAACTCCACTTCAGCGCCAATGATGCGATTTTTTCTTTCATTAGCCATTCTGAACATGAGTGCTGGCTGACCTTCAAATGTATTCACTACAGCGGTTTTACTAAAGACAACTCTCGATCTTGGTAATGAGATTCTGGCAAATGCGAGAGCCGCAAACATACCAACACCCAACAAACCCACCATTGCCTCAATTGTCACCAATATATGTCCATAGAGTGTTTGGGGATACATGCTTCCATAACCAATAGTGGCTAAGGTTTGGACGCTGAAAAAGAAATATTCTAAAAATCCAATTCCTTTCAGGCCAGCAATGGAGTCATCTTTAATAAAATACAAAAAACCAAAAAGGAAATTAATAGCCAAAAACACAAATACGAATGAGGCCAAAAAGCGAGGCCATGTTGTTCGTACAACCAAATGATAAAAATCAATGAACACATTTGAAAAGAGCGAGGTTGAAGATCGCTTAACGGGCGTGGTCATAAAGTTATTTTTTTCCATGGAAATAGCTTAACCCATAGCGCCAGCCAACAGATTTAAAATCCTACGGCGCAAACGAAAAAATCACCCGAAGGTGGTTTTGGTGTTTCTTGGTGGCCCGGGGCGGAATCGAACCAGGACCAGGGATGTCTGGTCCTTGTTTTACTTTTTTATAAGGCCTCTGTAGACTGGGGGTGTATTAAATCCAAAACCATGAATATTGCCTATTCCAGTTTAGTCAAAATCTCTGCTGATCAAGCTATAGATCTATACATTAGGTCGACACTTGGAGAAAGACGCCCCATTAATAATCGGCAAGCATTTGAGAATATGTATAAGCATGCCAATCTGATCATTTCAGCATGGGATGAGGATAAGTTGGTTGGCATCTCTAGATCATTGACTGATTTCTCATATGTTGCCTATCTATCAGACCTAGCAGTAGATGTTCAATACCAAAAGCAGGGCATTGGAAAACAATTGATTAAAGAAACTAAATCGTATCTTGAGCAAGACTGTATGTTGGTTTTACTGGCCGCCCCAAAGGCAAGGGAATATTATGGGCCCCTTGGTTTTGAACAACACCCAAGTGCCTGGATCCTGAAGAAGGGTATGAAGTAAAAATAGCCCAACAAGTGAGCTATTATGATTCGGTGGCCCGGGGCGGAATCGACCAGGGCCGAGGATGCCCAACCCAATCTCTAAACCTCTAATCTTCTAAAAGCCTTTTTTAATCCCAGCGTCAGCGGCAGAGTCAACAGTACTGAGCCCGCAATCAGGGCGATGGCATTGGGCACTCCCAGCCTGTCGCCAGCAAAGCCATACACAAGCGGTGAAATTGCTCCAGCACCAATCGTTAACGTATAGAAGACGCCAAAGGCTCTAGATCGCATATGTTGCGGAACTAACTCAGGCACTGTTCCATAGAGCCCAGAGGATGTTCCATTGAGAGCAATGCCAACCAATGGCAACATTAACATTACAACATCTACGCTTAGTGGCAAGGTTAAGCCCATCAAAATGGTTGTAGCAATTTCAGTGATCAAAGTAGTTTTGATTACACCAAATCGTGCGGCAATAAACCCACAAACAAACTTGCCTGCGGCACCACCAGCGAAAGTTAGGCTAAGGGCAAAACCTACCTGAGTCACTGTTGCCCCTTTAGATATCAACAGAAAAGGTAATAGCGTTAGAAAACCCATCCGAGTGGCACTATCAATTACGGCAATTGATGATAGAGAAATAAAGCCTAAATTAAGAAAGTTGCTACCCACAGCGTTTTTGCTTTTACCGCTAGAGGGTTTATCTGATTGGACCTTAGCGTTAATGGCAATATTTGTTTTAGGCAATACAAGCGCCAACAACATGACGGCAAGCAATCCCAATAAGCCCATCACACTGGTTACGGCATGCCAATCCCAAATTGCCAGTAGAGCCGCACAGAGAGATGGCAATAAGACCTTTCCGATATCTCCAGAAAAGTTATAGGTGCTTAAGGCGCCCCTTAATTCAGGGCCTTCAAAAGCATGAGAAGTTAATGAAGAAGAAAGGGGGTGTTGAACACTGGCACCGATACCGCTTAGAACCAAGCATGCGGCTAAACCCAAAAAACCGGTCGTCCAGCCAGACAATAAAAATCCTATTGCCGCAATCAAAGTGCCAAACAGCAAAAGGCGCTTTTCACCAATCCTTTCGGACAACATGCTGGATGGAACTTGTAGTGAAGCCATTGCTCCTGAATACAAAGTCTTTAAGGAGCCAACCTCAGCAAGTGATAAACCAAATGCCATTTGCCAAATCGGAAACATGACATAAAGTAGGTCGGTATATCCATCATGAAGAATATGGGCGCCACAACAAGCGCTGAGAATTCTTTTCTTGAGGGCTTTCATATCAACAATGTAACTGAGGCGAAATAAAAAAACCACCCGAAGGTGGTTTTGGTGTTTCTTGGTGGCCCGGGGCGGAATCGAACCACCGACACAAGGATTTTCAATCCTCTGCTCTACCGACTGAGCTACCAGGCCAAGACTTGGAATTATAAATGAAAGTGTTCCTCAGCCTGGGAAAAGTGGAAAACTGTCCTGACTCTCGAAAAAACCCCTTAAATCCTTGGTTCGCGGAGATGGCCGATCCTGTTTAACGGTTCGAGTGATTGTTGGTAAGGCAGAGGACTAGTAGTTGTCTGACTTATGGCTTGATAGCTTTGGCTTTCATTAATCTCTGCTGTACCTTAGCGACCTGCTGACGCTGTCTTTCTGATTTAACAGCATCCTGACTGCGCTTAACTTGTTGTTTTAGCGTGTTGATACGCTGTTGTTCTGGCGTCAGTGGCTTGATAGGTTTGATGGTTTCTACTTCTTTAATCAGCATCAATATATTTAGCGCAATAGGTTTAAGTAAAAGCAGGTATTTTGATCTGTAAAAACCCTGCGTTTTAATAAACCCCGTATTCCATGCGATAAAAACCTAGATATATTGCTGTATTCAGATAGGCCCCTACAACACTGTTTTATTATTAACTCCTAATGCCCGACAATCAAAAACATATCCACTCTATCCATCCAAAATATCGCCCTGATATTGATGGGTTACGAGCGCTAGCAGTTTTATCAGTGGTCGGTTTTCATGCGTTTCCTGATTGGGTGCGCGGCGGATTCATTGGGGTTGATATTTTCTTTGTTATCTCTGGCTATCTTATCTCAACAATTATTTTTGAAAATCTAGCCAAAGATAGCTTCAGCTTTGTTGATTTTTATTACAGGCGCACGAGCAGAATATTTCCAGCATTAATTGCCGTATTAATTTCATGCTTTCTGTTTGGTTGGTTTTTCTTCACACCGACAGAATTCTCTCAACTTGGAAAGCATATTTCATCGGGCGCAGCATTCATATCAAACTTTACTCTGTGGAGAGAAAGTGGATACTTTGATGCTGGTTCAGCAAAAAAGATTCTTTTACATTTATGGTCTTTGGGAATAGAAGAGCAGTTCTATCTCTTGTGGCCCATTTTGGTTTGGATTGCGCATAAGTTTCGATTGAATTTTTTAGTTTTGACTTTAGTTGCTCTCGCCGCTTCATTTTCGTTAAATATAACCTCCATTGGTTATGACCCAATTTCTGTTTTTTATCATCCCGGAACTCGTGTATGGGAGTTGCTGATTGGAGCCGCGTTAGCCTATATCAATATTAAACAATCAATAATTTTTAAGAAGCTACAAGAGTGTCATTCAAATTTCATGTCAATTTGTGGCATTTTTTTGATATCAATGGGGCTAATATTTTTAGACATAGATAGT
>CAIYZI010000256.1 GCA_903930665.1 uncultured beta proteobacterium | reverse complement strand
TTGCCGATGGGTCTGGGGGTTTCACTTGCTCTAAAGTATTTAGCAAAACCTGTCTGTCATTGGATTTCATTAACGTCGCCCTTTTTCAATTCAGACTTCAGCTTTAACTTAGCGCGGAAAAGCAATTGATCAGCACTATTTTTATTCATACCCATCGAAAGGCCCACTTGTTCCGCAGTTAAATCTTGATAAGCCCACATCAAAATCGCCATTCTTTGCTTTGCACTCAATGCATCCATTGCTTTTTTAATTCCTTCTGCAGTAATGCCACCATTAAACTCTAACAACACGTCTTCTGATGGGCAATGCTCCAATTCATTGAACTCCTCAAATACGCCTTTGCGACTGGACTTCAATTGATCTAAACAAAGATTGCTAACAATGGTGTAAAAGTAAGTAAATAATTTGGACTTTCCTGAAAACGAATCAGCACTCTTCCAAAGTCTAATAAATGCCTCTTGCACAACATCCTCTGCATCTTCTATATTTCCCAGCATCCTATATGCCAGTGAATAAGCGGGTAGACTTAATAAGCCAATTACTTCCCTAGATGCATTGGGATCGCCTGCAGCCGCCTTTTTTAATAAAGCCTGTTCTATGCGATGTTTTCCAGTAAAAAACAAATTCAAACTCACCCCTAGTTAGTCATTGGCTTTGTCCAGCGGTCCTTCTCCTGTGAGTGGCTTTGCATCCATACCTCGCGCTCTTTTTTCATTTCAGCACGCTCTTCTGGGGTCATCGCGGCAACCATGGCTTTGCGATTCTCGCGTAGCTGCTTCTTCTGCTCGGGAGATAGAGCCGCCCATTGAGCATGCATTTTGTCCCGCAATGCTTTACGCTCTTCTGGACTTAGGGCGGTAAATTTCGCATGTAATTTCTGGCGATACTCACGACGCTCTTCAGGTGTGGCATTTTTAAATTGCTCGCGCAAATCCTTTGACATTTGAAGCCTTTGATCAAAAGTCATATTTGCAACAACTTGAGGATCCTGCGGCTCAGGTAATGCTGCGCTAGCAAGACCAATTACTCCAACCATCAAAAGACTCGCCATAACTAAGCCTTGCATTGTTCTTTTCATTTACATCTCCTTGTTTGTTAATACTTAGACGCTAAGGATATTGAAATACTTATGAAGTCTTTCATAAATTAGATTGAAAGTCTGTATAGATTGATACGCCCATGCTAAACACAGGCTATTTCTTTAATCATTACAATGCATTGACTTGATAAAAGAGTTAATAGCCAAATGAATGAATTGCTCTCCTTGCCACTTTCTACAGTACTCATACTGGCTGCGGTTGGTTTGTATGCAGGAATCCAAAATGCCCTAGCAGGAGGTGGCTCGTTTATCACCTTTCCCGCTTTACTTCTGGCTGGGCTAGATCCACTAGCTGCAAATATGAGCTCTACGATTGCACTTTTTCCTAGCCAAATGTCATCGAGCTTTGCCGGGCGCAAGCTTGTGGGCGGAGTGGGATCGGTCAGCTTTAAGCAACTGTTTCTGATTAGTATTTTGGGTGGGGTTTCAGGGGCATTTCTCCTTCTGTATACCCCTGTTAGCGTATTTACCAAACTCATACCCTGGCTGGTTTTGTTTGCGACCAGTGTTTTTGCTTGGGGGAGTTTTTTTAGAAAAAACAGTTCGCAAACACAGCAAATTCAAGCACCCCCCTACATTCTTTTATTCGTACAATTTTTAATTGCCATCTATGGCGGTTATTTTGGTGGCGGAATTGGGTTTCTGATGCTCGCTGCCCTGAGCTTTGCGGGCCAACAAGTCAAAATGGCTGGGGCCACAAAAAATGCCCTAGCCATGACAATGAATGCATCAGCCGTCATCATCTTTATGTTCTCACCCTCAATTAACTGGGGCGCTGTATTGGCTCTTGGATTTGGTGGCATTTTAGGTGGTTTTAGCGGTGTCTGGCTGATGAACAAGCTCCCAGATAAATGGCTACGTATTTTTATTGTCTTTGTAGGCGCAATATTGACTGGCTGGCTCTTTGTTAGATAAGCCTCTGGTAGTTGTAATTTATTCAAGATTCAAGCTCTTTAAATGAAAAAACCACCAAACGGTGGTTAATCAATTTACAGGGCCTGTAAACAAGCTTTTGAAATATTTACTCCGCTTGCTGAACAACCTGCAATCCAAGCTCTTCCTGCAAAACAATACCTTTTCTACTGGCCAGATATTTAACGCCCCGACCGCCATAACTTTCAGTGTGGATTTGATTTGGGAGCAAATGAAATACATCGCCAGCAAGGTAGATATTTTTAATCCCCTCTATCGCGATATCAATTTGACCCTCAGTCACAAGCGCCAGCACTTCATAAGGGTGTGAATGCAGATCTAAAAATCCCCCATGATCTCGAGCTACAAATACAGGCTGCGGAAAATCTTCTTTTGCCAACTTCTCTAAAAATACTTCTTGCTTCATCTATTGGGTAACCATTACTTTTGGAGCTTTATTGTAGTTTCTTTACCAAAATGGAAAGTGCAAATTTTTGAATGTGAGCAAAGAAGGGGCTGAACCCATCCCTTAACCATCACCCCCATTTGGCGATAACTGAAGCTTATGGGATCATTTTTATTTAACCGTATCACCAAGATTACTAGTACCCAATTCTCTAAGTCGCTTATTAATAGTTTTATATTAAAAGGCGACTTAGATATGAGTGAGTGCTTACTAATAATTTTAAATTACTTAGCACGAGCCTTTTTTGGGGCAGCCTTTACCACTTGACCAAATTGACTTGGCGCAGAGTTCAGAGCTGATTCAACACTTTTTTCAAGGCTTGCAAAAGCATCTTTAGCGGTAGCACGAACTTGGTTAAAGTTTTGCATTGCAGTATCAAATGCCGAAGTAAAGGCGCTTACAAATGCCTCTGAACCAGCTGGCGCTTTTGAAGTTGCGGTAGTAATAAAAGATTGCAAATCATCTTGCGATTGATCAATTACCGCCTCAATCGCCTCAACCAATTCTTGATTGCCATGACGCAATACATTGCTTACCTTCTGCTGATAAGCAGTAATTTGCTCAATAGCCTCTTGCAC
>CAIYZI010000255.1 GCA_903930665.1 uncultured beta proteobacterium | reverse complement strand
TTGCTTGGACGCATTCGTGATAACCGCTTAAATATCCATCACCTGCCTCAGCTCTAAATTCACATTTATCGCAACCTGCATGGAGTACCGGAGCACTTTTTTGATCAAGCCCATATTCTTTTGACCACTGCGCAGCCAAATGAGGTAAGGCCGCATGCCCACCAGGATATTCAATACCTTCTTGCATCACTGAATCAACAAAGCGATCCACATTCACTTTTGCTAGCAAGCTAGGGTTGCGCGCTACCGCCTGTTCAGCGCCAGCCAATTGAATGACTTCAGTTGAGCGCTCTTTTCGCCTCACCTTAAAGAGTTGATTTAGACCATCAATCGTGGCATTCACCGATTTGTCCGGCATCATCAGATAACTTGCAATAGCGCTACCGGGGAATGCCTGGGCCAATACATACTTTTGAAAGGCCACGTCTTGGAGGTAAGGCAACATGCCTGACAAAATCGGTGTTCGCACCCTCTCAATCTCAGGATTGAGCGAATCATACGACTTGGCTTTGACCTCGATTAACTCAAAGGTATTACCTCTTTTAATAAGCACATCAATACGAATAAAGAGGTTTTCAAACCGAATCGCTGGCTCAAAGAGAATGATTTCACCCTCTTGTGCTAGCCATTCACGAGTTTGGGCTTCCGCCGAAGCATGATCCTTGCTGTCAATTAAATGGCCACTGGGATATAGCAACTTGGCAAACTCCCCCACCTGAAATCCGCCATCAGCCAGAGCCTGTAAAAAGGAATCTTCTTGCTTTAAATCCCGATATTTTTTCTTGCCAGTATAAAAAAGCTTAGTCGGGCATTCGACAGCTAGCTTAAAACGAGATTTTGTAAGGTATCGCTTCATTCAAGGCAATGGTGGATTTTATTTAACAATTGATTGGGTACTCACTTTACCAACCTTAAACTCATTCTAGAATTAATCACTAAATGTGTTGTTTTTAAAGCACTTTTGTCACTATATCGCCCGACTAGCTCAATAAGCGAGCCTGCTGATCCATAGCATGGAGCCATTCACTCAAGAAAGGCTCGTCATGCAATCCGGTATTCAAGTTCAAACCAACGATTCTCTCCAATCCGCTCACCCTTGGGCCTCCTTTAGCCGAGTATCTATGCTAAAGCGCTGGGCCGCTGAATTAAAAAGCGCTGTGTCCAATGGGGCTGATGCCACAGTTTGGCGCCTTACTGGCAAAGCCGCCATGATCGTTCACAATGATCACAAAACCTGCCTTGAGTTAGCCAAACGCATTGCGTTCGATGCCAACTTCAACTTCATTGAACTGGACTCAAATCAAATCATGGAATTAGTAGGCAATTCTGATTACCTTCAGCAGAACGCTCCCGCTCTAGTCTTTGTTCCTCAGGGCGAATGGTCTAAACGTGTAGATCCCAAATCAGATGACGATTTAACCCAAGTTATTCGATTTCAAAAGAACTTCTCCACCTATTTAGCAAAGATGGAGCCAGCCCATCCCCTCGTCTTTTTAACCTCATGTAATGCCTATCAGGATATATCGGAAGAACTGCGCCAAGCAGGCTCTTTTGATCGTCGCTTTGTCATTTCAAAGCCAACCTTAGATGAGCAAGGCTTGGCATTTTTGCAACAGGTCGGCCTAGAAATGTGCGATAGCTCATTAACAGCGCATCCCGGCAAGGTAGGTAAATTACTTGATATTCACTTTGATGAAGAGCGTCGCCAAGGCCTCATTGTGCTGGCCATGCAGCGGATAGCGAATAAGGAAAAACGGCTGCTGACCTTTAAAGATTTAGTCGGTCTTGGCATGCAAGGTAGCGGGGAAACTGAAGCTTTGCCTGAGACTATGAGCCGTGCAAATCTAGGACGTAATGCCATTCATGAGGCCGGCCATGCCCTGGTATCCATGCTCGACTCTGGCGGAACAAATATCCCTGAGTACTCAACCATTATCCAAGGGGAGGATTATTCGGGCGTAGTGGTTGAATCCTATGGCTATCACTATAGCCATGATGAGCAAACTTGCTATGCCCAAATGCGTCATCAAATTCGGATTTCATTGGCAGGTAGAGCAGCCGAAGAGCTCATGCTGGGCATTGAAAATGTTAGCGCTTGGGGTGCCCGGTCTGATCTAATTAAGGCGACCGGACGAGCCAAGCAACTAATGGGACTATGTGGATTCTCGCCAAGCTCTGAAAAAGATGGCTCTAGCCGAGAAAATCTCACAGTTGTTGAAGATGCGGCTAGCAGCAGTGAAGATGCTCATGTAGAGAATTCGGCTCGGTTATTTTTAGCACAGCAATACGATGCCGTTATCAACCTGATTGATAGCAACCGATCCTTACTTGAAACAATCACTGAGCGCTTGCTCAAAAATAAAGTGCTTGATCAGGAAGATTTTTTAGAGATTCTCAACTCTACAATGTCGCCACCCCTGGGGCAATCAGCGAAGGCCGCATCATGAATCATGTGACCATCACTCTTCCAGTCACCCAAATTGATATTCCATTAACGCAAGCTGTGGGCGCAGCCTTAACTCACTATTGGCCAATAATCTTTCAAGAGCAAATAAAGGCAAAAGAACAAGAGATTGCTCGCTTGAATCTGCGCATTGAAAAGATGCAAGAGCTTCTCGATGAAGCAACCGAATCTTTAGAGGCCGCTACCTCCGAAAATGGATTTCTGAAGCAAAAAGTTCAGAAATTAGATCAAGTCTTGGATGATGCCATGGAATATATGGGCAGCCACCCTCCTAAACCCTATGAAAGCAGGCAAAATTTATGTTGAAATTATTAGAACGGATTGCTCATTCACTTGCCAGTGCAGCCGGCTATCTTGTAAGCACAGTTTGGGATGTCGAATTTGCACTAGAAACATTGAAGCTTCTCATCAAGGTTGCGGTATTGGGTTTTATCGCATATCAGCTCTACGAAGTGCTCTGGATGCACCATGAGCTGCCTGCGTATCTTCAAACCCCCTTTGATTGGCTATATCAAAAATACCATTCAATATAAGCAATTTTTACCAGTATTTAGCCACATAAACCTTTTCTAGAAAAGCAAGGACCTTCAAAGAGGCCCTGCACCTGACAGTTAAAAAACATCACTCAAACCCTCCAGCGATCAGTAGCCTTATATGCAATAACGAATTCAATGATCAAGGATTGACCATGCTAGTTACTATTGTCGAAATTGAAAACCCCCGCCGATTCAGATAAACCCTTTATTGGATTCGCATGCTCTTGCGGAAAAGGGGATGGCGATAAGGACTTCTTAATTCCAAATGAAAATGGAGGATTCTTGAATAAGCTTCGATGTGCTTTTTTTAATTATTTACGCCGGGTTGCCGCCTAACTTCAATAAGTGAGCTCATGAATAACTCCAAGGATCCGATTACTCTTATCTGCGCCAAGAATCACTTAGGAGCAAATGCCATTGATCCGAATATCGGGAGAATCAGGGTGCTACTCAGATCTTTTCGCAATCTCATCATCTATGGCAGATTCACTCACCTAAACATTGATCGACAGCTTGATTAATCTGCCAGCTTCTGCAATTTAGACTGTTAAAGACTGTTCTCAGCCCAGCTAAAATAGATGGGGTGGTGGCTCAGCCGAATCCAAAAGTCTGCCCTTGTGATACTTTATCAATTTGATTTAAACTCAGACTTATTGGATTGTTTCTCTGCATTAGACGGTCAGATCGTTGCGAATTTTGATCTGGCGACGGCTCGGAGACACTGGATTGCAACAGTCTATCAGCAGGGAGTTGATTGCGCTCTGCTCAATTCGGTAAACCGAACTGCTCATTGACAAGATTATTTCCAGTCGGTAATCTGCCACTTGAGCTGATCATTAGCTGATGTCTGCTGGGCAATCGTAGCCCAGACACATCATCAAATGGCTGGCTCTCTTGTTTTTTGTATAGCGTA
>CAIYZI010000254.1 GCA_903930665.1 uncultured beta proteobacterium | reverse complement strand
TGGTCAATTGTTTGCTCTATTTACCGGCATGTCAAGGCATTAGATGAAAGAATTGACCCATATAGCCATTTTGAATGCGGTAAGGGCGATTTTATTAAAAATACTGATGAATTAATGTGGCGGGAAAAGCACTTATTTCGGAAAAACCCCCAAAAACCACTCTTTGATCGGTTTTTGAGTGAATCTGGCCTATGTGGGTATGTGATCAAACCTTGGTCATAAAATGCATCAGTTTTTTGCTAAGAATCGTTTCATAAACCAAGATAAATATTGCGATTGTGAGGCTGGAGGTTGATGCTGCAAAAAGCCAGCTAATGATAGTTCCAATTTCATCGGGATTAAGAAAAAAATGTCCTACAAAGATGAGGGTGATGACCGTGCAAGTAAACAGTACTGACAATGAGCAAAAGACAAAGGCGCGGTAAATCCATGAGCAGCATTTATCCAAAATGACTAGCTCTTCCTTGTAGACGACAACGCTCTCATCTTGCTTTAATTTTTGATAAACCAGACGAGCTCTTTCAATGGTAGTTGCTAGGCGGGATGAGGTCACACTTAGGATTGCCCCAGTTCCTGTGAGAAAAAAGGCGGGCGTTAAGGCTGCTTGAAAAAGTTGAAGTACGCTATTGATATCTAATGCCACTGGAAATATTCCCTTGTCGATGATTAAAAATCATAAGTTAGCTCACTGAGGATACTGCAAGCTAGAGGCTCAATCTATTCTGGGGTGTACGGGTTAATACTATCCCTAAAAGTAGGAAGAGAGATGCAAAGTAAAGCAATCTACCTCCTTCTTAGCAAATATATTAATTCTATTAGAATGTAAAAAATAATATAAAAAAGCAAATTGTTTAGGCAAACTATTTTAGTTGACGATGAACTAAGTGGTAGAGCCTAATTTATTGAAATGATCAATACTTGCTAATTTCTGCATAACTTATTAAACCTTTTAAAAATATGACTCTCAATAAAAAAACCATTTACCTTGCTTTGTTTGGAATGTTGGCAACTGGTGCAACGAATGCAGTTCAGCTTTTAGATCCGCCATCAGCCCCTAAGATCACTGACATTACTGTTTTTGTAGCAAAGAAGGTAGTTACTATGGATCCGTCCCTACCAACCGCTACAGCGGTAGCGGTGGCCGATGGAAAAATTCTTTCAGTGGGGACATTAGAGGATCTAAAGCCTTGGACAAGCAAGTACCCAACGACGATTAATCGTCAGTTTGCTAACCAAGTAATCTATCCAGGTTTTGTGGAGGCTCATGCCCATCCCTTGTTAGGCGCGATATTTTTAGGATTCCCGCTGTTGACTCCAAGTCCAGTCCCTAGCCCTTGGGGCCAGGGCTTTCCAGGTGTTCCAAATTTTCAAGCTGCGATGAATCAGCTAAAGCAATATTCAGAATCGATTCAAGATCCAAATAAGATTTTAATTGCTTGGGGATATGACGAAAAGGCAATGGGCAGCATGCCAGATCGAAAGTTATTAGATGGGATATCCGCAACAAGACCGATCGCCATATGGAATGACTCTGGTCACAATATGTATGTAAACAGTGGTCTTCTCAAGGCTTACGGCATTACTCCAGATACAGTAAAAGGAGTTCCTGGAGTCGGTATAGATAAAGATGGGCAGCTTAATGGTCAATTTATTGACATGGCAGCTATGGAATACTTAATGGGTTTTATTGGTAAGGAGATCTTTAATCCCAATACTCTTCCAAGGGCCATTATGTTTAGTAACGACCTCATGCAGCAGCATGGGGTGACGACTTCTGGCGATATGGCTTTAGGCGCGATCGATATTGATGTTGAACTGGAAGCCAATAAAGCTTTTACATCCTCTAAAAATACTTCTATACGTATTGTCGAGGTTGCTTATGGCGATCCTTTTGTAAAAAAATATGGTGATCAGGCGCCACAAAAAGTGGCAGATCTATCAAAGCTAAACACCGACCGTCAGATTTTTCAGGGTGTGAAGTTTTTCAGTGATGCCGGTTTTTTACCAGAGACGATGTATATGAATGCTCCAGGATATACGGATGGACACCTAGGATCGTCCACCTATAAATCCGCTCAAGAGTTTGCAGCCACTATGAAGCCATGGTGGGATGCTGGCTTTCACATCCATATTCATAGTAATGGCGATGGCGGCAATCAAAACTCTCTAAATGCTTTACAGCTATTACAAGATTCAAAACCAAGATTTGATCATCGCTACACCATTGAGCATTTTGGGGTGCCGACTACAGCAATGGTGATGAAGGTCAAATCTCTTGGTGCGGTTGTTAGCGCCAATATCACCTATATGTCAGAGAGGGCCGATTTAGAGGCGCCTGGTATTGGCGTTGATCGTGCATCTTACGTTACCCGGATAGGTAATTTAATGAGGAGCGGTATAGTGACGGCAATCCATTCGGATTACCCAGCCGCCATGTTTTCACCAGATCCTTTGGGAGAGGCGGGAGCCGCGGTAACCCGACTCAGTGCTGGCACGGGTTCAAAACAGTGGGCACCTGCAGAGGCATTGCCAGTTTCCGAAGCTTTGAAGATGATCACTATCAATGCTGCCTATACGCTAGGGGTTGAGGATAAGGTTGGGACTATTGAGGCCGGAAAGTATGCTGACTTTACTGTGCTTGGTGATGACCCTCAGACTGTTCCTGCAACGAAAATTAAAGATGTTCCTATTGTGGCTACGGTACTCGGTGGAAGGGTGATCCCAGTTTCAGAAACTAAAAAACCAAGGCCATTGAACTAGTCTAGGAGGCTTGGAAGTCTTTTATCTAGGTGCGCTTCTATTGATTGGGTTGATATCAAGTTGATCATTCCGATGATGCAAGGAGTTGGCCTATCAGCTGCAATTTGCAAAGCTTCGATAGAATGAGCGCATATGAAATCATTTTTATGGGCGCTTATTTCCCTCTTGGCAAGTATTACTCTGCCCTTTGTCGTTTTTGCACAATCATTGCCAACTGATGCTGTTTATGGGTCCGAGCTTGAGGGCTTCTCTTATCCATATCCCCTTCAACATTTTAATTTTAAGTCTCAAGGCGCGGACGTGCAGATGGCGTATATGGATATTCGCCCAGAATCTGCCAATGGCACCACCATTGTCTTATTGCATGGAAAAAATTTTTGCGCTGCCACCTGGGAGGGTACAGCTAAATTTTTAGTGAATCATGGCTATCGAGTTATTGCACCCGACCAAATTGGTTTTTGTAAATCAACTAAGCCTGAAAAATATCAATACACATTCCAGCAATTAGCCTTCAATACCAAATCACTATTGGATCATTTGGATATTCATCACCCCATCATCATGGGGCACTCTACGGGCGGGATGTTGGCAATACGTTATGCCTTAATGTATCCAGCGCAAGTCAAGGAGTTGGTTGTAGTTAATCCAGTCGGTTTGGAGGACTGGAAATCCAAAGGAGTTCCTTATCCTACCGTTGATCAATGGTATCAACGAGAGCTTGGAACAAGTGCAGATCGAGTTCGTAACTATGAAAAGTCTACCTACTATGCGGGGCAATGGCGTGATGAATTTGAAAAACCGGTACAGATGTATGCTGGAATGTATCAAGGTTCGGGGCGTGACATTGTTGCTTGGAATTCAGCATTGATTTACGACATGATATTTACCCAACCTGTTTTTTACGAGTTAGAACAATTAAAAGTTCCAACGCTCTTATTGATCGGATTAAAAGATACCACCGCTATTGCCAAAGATTTCGCTCCACCCGAAATACGTCCTCAGCTTGGGATCTATCAAAAATTAGGTAAAGATGCTGCAAAAAGAATTCCACAGGCCACGCTTATTGAGTTTGATGATTTAGGTCATGCCCCGCAGTTTCAAGATCCCTCAATATTCAATGCCGCCCTTTTAAGGGGAATTCAATAGCGGAATTAGGATAATCAGTTTTAATATTCGCAACTTTTAAAGAGTGCTTGATTTAACCATTAAAGCTGTACTTAGCATAAATATTTGATGGACTTATAGGTGTTTTTTTATAATGTGCATAATTTCAATGGCAATTGAATAATTTAATTGGACTGCAAAATGATTTATGAATCCTTTGATGGACTGGCTGCTCCGATTTTGGCTAC
The DNA here is from genome assembly GCA_903930665.1 of uncultured beta proteobacterium. Classification (GTDB taxonomy): domain Bacteria; phylum Pseudomonadota; class Gammaproteobacteria; order Burkholderiales; family Burkholderiaceae; genus Polynucleobacter. Next base: position 4,548 of record CAIYZI010000254.1, on the reverse strand, counting down.
TTTTGCTTGGTGTCTAGGTATTGGGCTAAGTTCGTATTACTTGGTTTTTAAGACAAGGCTGTTTAGCCATCTCATTGCAAGTCCATTGGTACCCCCATTTTTAGCGTTGCCAGCCATCATGTTCGCATTCTTAATGGGTTTTATGTCTTCAGAGGCCTGGCAAAACTTTTCACATGCAAGAACGGCATTGATTAATGAAAGCTCAGCTATCTCTCAGATCTTAAATATTCCAATGCAGCCACTAGAGTTTGAGAATAGCTCAAACCAGTATGTTCAATCTTATCTAGAGAGTGTTTTGAAAGACGAGTGGTCAGCAAAGCACCACAATGAGTCAAGTAGCTTAGAGGCTCAAAATGCTCTCGATAAATTGGAGTTGAATGTTTGGAAGATGACTGGTGCATGCAATCAAAGCGTAAATAAGCCATCTATTTGCACAGATCCTATCGCCATTTCAGCCATTGTTAAAGCAATAGGTGATTTACGTAATGCTCGTACGCAAAGGCTTTCTTTAGGCTATCAAGAGAGTGTTGATACAAAGTGGTTTCTAGGGATTTTTTTAGGGTTGATTGCTGCGCTTACTGTGGCAGCAGTGCATAGAAGCAATGCTAAAACTGGAGCTACTGCATTAGTGCTATTTTGCCTGAGTATGTGGATAAGCTTTTGCATGGTTACTCTTTACATCAATCCATACAAGTGGGCGGATAGGCTTGATCCCGCTCCATTGGGTTTAATTTTAGAGACCTTAAAAAGTGGACATAATAGGTGATTAAAACCTACTATAGCTTTTTTGATGTTTATAAATTTAATTGGCAATTTTTATTCGAAACCCCTGATAAAGTAGGGGGATATTTCAGCCCCCTATATAAATAGCGATTTCATACTTTTGCAACACAAACTAGGAATTTAACTTTTTTATGATTGGATTTTTCCTGCAATGCGACTAGATGGGCTGATAGTCTGCAATCAATGCGATCTGCTATTGCGAGAGGTGGAGTTAGAGCCTGGCGCTAAGGCGTCTTGTAGTCGCTGTGGAAATGAGTTGTACCGATTACAGCCGAATGGTTTGCAACGCAGCCTAGCTTTTGGGTTGACCGCCGCTGCCTTGTTCTTGGTTTCGAATGCTTTTCCCATCGTTACTATCAATTCACAGGGCTTAACAAATTCTACGACATTGTTAGATGCTGCCGATAGGCTTGTACGTGACGGCATACCGAGTATCGCGGCACTTGTTTTCGCAACGACATTTTTGATGCCAATGTTAGAAATTCTGGCTTTGATCTATTTGTTGTTGCCGCTAAATTTAGGGCGTTTACCACCGTTTTTTCCGCTTGCGTTTAGGGTGGTGCATCTTGTTAAACCCTGGGCCATGATTGAAGTATTTATGTTAGGGCTTATGGTGACCATTACCAAGCTAAATGCTTTTGCCTCTGTATCGCCTAATATTGCCCTGGGCTCTTTCGTATTGTTAATGCTTGCTGTGACAGCCGCTGCAGCCAACTTCGACACCCATACTTTTTGGAAGCAAGTTGATATTCTCAAGAAATTGCAGGAGCCTGTGTGTTAACCGCGGCTTCGAAGGGCATTATTGGATGTGAAGCCTGCGGGCTTGCGCAGCGCTTTTTACCAACAACGCAGCGTCTAGTTTGCTCACGCTGTGGATCTGGCATGCATTTCCGTAAGCCAAATAGCATTAGTCGAACCTGGGCTTTGGTGATCGCGGCTTATGTGTTGATTATTCCCGCCAATTTGATGCCCGTCATGGCAACTGGATCCCTCTTTGGCACGGAAAAAGATACGATTTTTGGTGGTGTTGTCTTCCTTTGGACCTCAGACTCACAAATATTGGCCATTATTCTGTTTTGCGCCAGTATTGTGATTCCTTTTGCCAAGTTAATTTCCTTAACGTTTTTGTTAATTTCAGTACAAATTCGCTCTAGCTGGAAGCCTAGGGTGCGTGCAAGACTTTATCGTATGGTCGAGGCGATTGGGCGTTGGTCAATGATTGATGTCTATGTTGCTACCATGCTCACAGCCCTCGTACAATTTGGCAACTTGATGAACATTCGTGCGGGAGCTGGGGCAATTGCTTTTGCTACTGTGGTTGTTTTAACAATTTTTGCTGCAAAGAGTTTTGATCCCCGGCTCATTTGGGATGCTGCGGATCTTTCAAAGAATAATGACAATATAGCCGAGGAATTGCATGTCTGATACATCTCAAGGGCCTGAGCTTCCTAATCTTCCCTCTGTAATTACCAAAGCTCAACGACGTTGGGCACCACAGATTATTTGGATTATTCCTATTGTGGCTATTTTGGTTGGATTAGGTCTTATGTACAAAGCGGTAGTTGACCACGGACCAACGATTACCGTTGCCTTCAAATCAGGCGATGGTCTGATAGCTGGAAAAACCAATGTGAAATATAAAGAGGTTGATATCGGCTTGGTCAAAACAGTGGTTTTATCTGAGGATCATCAGCAGGTACTCGCTACGATTGAACTCAATAAAGATGCATCTGATTTTTCCAATAAGGACACACGCTACTGGATTGTTCGACCACGTATTACTGCTAGTGGTGTGACGGGTTTAAGCACCTTACTTGATGGGCCATTTATTGCTGCTGATATAGGAAAGTCTACTGAAAAGATTGATAGTTTTGTAGCTCTTGAAGTTCCACCCATTCTGACTGGAGGTACCCCAGGGCGGGAGTTCATATTGCGAGCCCCAACTTTGGGTTCTCATAACATTGGAACACCAGTCTATTTTCGTCGTTTAAATGTTGGTCAGGTCGTGGCGTATGACTTAGATAAAGATGGGAAATATGTTTCTATTAGAGTCTTTATTGAGGCCCCTTACGATCAGTATGTGACAAACAATACCCGTTTTTGGAATGCTAGCGGCATTGATGTGAGTTTGAACGCCGAAGGTATTCAAGTGCAAACAGAATCCTTGGTTGCGGTTATCGCTGGTGGTATTGCATTCGAAGCCCCGCAAACTTCACAAGACATATCAGATCGCCTTGTTAATCACCCTAACCAGGGCAATGCATCTGACGCTAAAGAGGCGGCCACACCTCTAACGGAACGTGCCCAACCAGATGCCGTTTTCTCGCTATTTTCAACGCGCATCATAGCAATGAAGCAGCCAGATGCACGCGTGGAACGTTTCGTCATCAATTTCAAACAATCTGTACGTGGCTTGTCGATAGGCGCGCCAGTGGAATTTCGGGGTGTGAATATGGGTGAGGTGGTCAGTATTGAAACCGCGATGGATCCAAGAACTTATGAAATCGTTCAACCTGTTGAAATTTTCCTTTACCCTGACCGCCTGAAAATTCGTTCACTTAAGAGTGGAAAATTATTACCTCCGCCAGAAAATGAGCTTAGTCGCTTAAAGACTTTAATTGCCAAAGGGTTTCGCGCGCAATTGCGGACTGGAAGTTACTTAACGGGTCAGCAATATATTGGTCTAGACTTTTTCCCAGGCTCACCAAAATATACTTTGGATGTATCTAAGTATCCGCTAGAGATACCAGCTATTCCAGGGGCATTTGAAGATATTGAAAAGACTATGGCCAATGTGATTAAAAACACAGACAAGTTAGTGAAAAAGCTTGATGATCAAATTCTCCCTGAATTTGATAAAACCTTAAAAAATATCAATGCAATAACGCAAAGTGATTCTCCGTTGCAGACGGATATGCGCGATTCTTTGCGGGAGTTAACAAAAGCAGCAAGCTCCATAAAAACATTGACTGATATGCTAGATCAACAACCACAATCCCTGATATTTGGTAAGCCACAAGAGGAGTCAAAGCAATGAAATATCTATTCACCTCTTTATTAGTGGCGCTTGTACTTGGTGGGTGTAGTAGCTCACCAAAAACATCCTATTACAGGCTTACTGCAGAGCCTGTACCTTCCATGCCAGATGCAAGTAGCACCATGCGCTTGATGGTTGGTCCGGTGACGGTTCCATCGGCGATGGATCGTCCTCAACTGGTTACACACAGTAACCGTGATGAGGTACAAATCCATGAATATCAACGTTGGGCTGGATCGCTTAAAAGCGATGCTGGAAGGGTAATTGCCTCAAACCTAGCTCGAAATTTAGGCACGTCAAATGTATGGAACTTTTCTCAAAGTACCCAAGCTCAATTTGATTATCAAGTTTTAATCGATGTTCAGAGTATTGAGAGTGCTCCTGGTGAGGATGTGGTGTTGGATGTTTTGTGGACTATTAGGCCATCAACATCAAGGACGAAGAATTTATCTGGTGCCAATGCCAATACTGATACCAAACAAAGTCCAAGGGTTGTGACAGGGCGATCTCTGATACGTGAGCCTGTTACAGGCGCTGGTTTTGATGCGCTAGTTGCCGCGCAAAGCCGCGCTTTTAATCAGGTTGGTAGCGATATTTCTAAGAGGTTTCTTAGTGATGAATTCCGCTAGTCTCAATACATGAAGAGAGTAGTTGAAGTTTAAATAAGGGAAGTAAGCTTTCAGCCCCCTCGAAAATAACAAGGCCACTAATACCTTCTAGGTTTAGTG
>CAIYZI010000253.1 GCA_903930665.1 uncultured beta proteobacterium | reverse complement strand
TTTTTATTTACAATCGATAGCGGAGCTTTAAATTGCAGATCCTCGCGTAATAATTTGGCGATGGAGTCAAAATACTTTTCAGACTGCCAATAGCCTATCAAATAAGCACTTTGCTCAATATCGCTGAATTTTTCCCAATAGGACAAATGGGGTTCAGATATAAACGGAAGAGATCGAGCATTGGCAGCGCGGGGATGAACCAGGATACGTCTTACTGGCTCTAAAGCCCTCCATCCCAACACTTGATGCAAATCAGCCTTTGAGGCAATCTCAATGTGAGAGCCAAAAACCTTGGTAAGCTCAAAACCTTGGTGAAGCCCATAATTTTTAAAGCTTACTATATCCAACTTTAAGGGCATTTTTAAGGCCTGAGCCAAGGACCTTCCGGCGGCATATTGAAAAAGTTGATTGCCCAATCCACCTATCGCCTGCACTATGATCATGATGCCCGATCCTCCGGCTGTAATGAAATTCCAGAATGGGGATGAAGCTCGACTTCCAGCAATCTAGTTAATGATGCATTTTTTCGAAGCAATAGGAAAATACAAAGAGAGCCAAAAACACCTATTACCGCAGTACCAAACAATGCAGTAAGCAAAAGACCATCAAAATTGATCTGGCTCGATATCGCAATCAAGCAACCCACAATGAGGAAAGAGACTACTACAGGCTGAAGTTGAATCTGAATTTTAGTCATCCGAGTAATAACTAACCACATCGTAAAAAGCATCAGGAAACAGGCCATCAAGATAGCATATCCCGCAAGCTCTATGGCACCCTCACCGTGCTCAAGAATCATAAACAGCAAAACAGCTAAGGCTCCAGCCGCATAGGGCCAAATTAAAATTCGGGTATTTTGATTAGCGTGTCCCGCATTACTCAGTAAATTTGCCAATACGCGACATAATTCAACCCCTATACCAAGCCTCAAAAAGAAGGTTGCACCCTGATATTGGCTGGAAACAAATAATTTCAGCAAGTATGGTGATGCGATATAACTCATACCCGCTAAGATCAGATAAATCGGCAGCATTACATTAATTACATCAGAGACGGCTCCATCAATGGCCGACCCCCCATTTAAGCTAATCTTTTTATAAAACAGGGGATAAAAATACTGCTGAGCTAAAGACTCAACCAAAGACCACATCTGATTTGCCAATAAAAAACCTACAGCAAATTGACTCAATACTATCAATCCCCAATAATGCTCTATGAGCAATCGATACCCACCAAATAGAAACCACATAAAACCAGTGCCAACTGCTAAAGGCGCCGCATAATGGAACACTTGGCGCCAATTCGGTGAACTTGCATTTTTCATTGAATCTCTTATTGCCAGCAATCTGTTGAGTTGATAGCCGGCCCCAATAGCACCCAAAGCAAAGCCAATAGATAGGCCAAGAAACCAAGCAATGGCACTTGGCCAAAGATAGGTGAAGAAAGCAGCAAACGCTAGTCCAACGAATGCCGTAAGCAAAGACCACTTCACTGATGGAATGCGCTGACCCACCATATTAAGCATAGGTACTAAAGTCGTATTCCAGTTGGCAAAGTAAACCATGAGGGCCATAGCGAAGGAGGACGATAATATCAACCCTATATTCTGCCCCATACCCAATAAGCAGGTTGCTAGGGCCCCGATGATCGCCACAACGAAGATATAAACTCTTAAA
>CAIYZI010000252.1 GCA_903930665.1 uncultured beta proteobacterium | reverse complement strand
GGCCTTCAAGGCACAATACCCCCTTATAGAATCCACTGAAGAATCTTTTATGCCCCAAGCGATTATTTTTGATGTTGAAGCAACCGATAAAAAAGATGCCGTCATCATTGAAGCTGCATCACTCGATGTCACTTCTCTTGCTCCATTTGAAGTAAGCAATCCCTGGGTGCAACGCTATAACCCTGGAAAACCTATTAGCCTAGGTGCTCTTGCCACCCACCACATCATGGATGAAGAGTTAGTCAATTGCCCCGCTAGCAGCTCTTTTGGATTGCCCGCAGGCACGAAATACATCATTGGTCACAGCATTGACTTTGACTGGGAGGCCATTGGTAGCCCTGAAGTGAAACGCATTTGTACTCTGGCTTTAGCAAGAAGCCTTTGGCCAGAACTTGATAGCCACACACAAAGCGCTCTCTTGTATCACTTCGAAAGAGAGACTGCTAGAGAGCAGCTCAAAAATGCGCACAGCGCATTAGCTGATGTATGGATTTGCTCAAAGATTGCCCAGCAAATTATTGAGAAACTCAAACCCACCTCTTTGGATGCTTTATGGGAAATGTCTGAGAAAGCTAGAGTTCCAACCATCATGCCTTTTGGCAAACATAAAGGCGAGCTCATCAGCGCTTTACCAGCCGACTACAAGCGCTGGGCTCTACGCCTAGATAACATTACAGGTTATTTACGCAAAGCCTTAGAGGCTTAAATGAATACATCAATACGTTTTGGCAAACTAGGGAATTAGGAATCCGTGATTTCCTAATTCCCTTTTTCAACCAAACTGCCAAAACTAAATCTGTCTTTTGGATGCTTGCTTAACACCCTAATGTTTACCTTAATTTTTTTAGTATTTGCTAGCCATACGCAAGTCACGCTTGGTATTTTTCAATACTGCGAAATAGGACAAAGCGATGATTGCTATGAGTGAAATACCATTGAAGTTGTTGGTGATGTCCATTTTTTCTCCTAATTAATCTATTGATGTATCGATTCGTCTTGCTATGTTTTAAGAATATTGACTTACTAGCTCACAAAATGAGCTAGTAAAAAAGAATTGCTTACTTGCTGTTTTTGAACTGGGTTATTGATCTGATTTTTTATTCTCTTTACCCTCTCTATTACCCCGCACGCTAGCGCGCTACAGGCAGTTCATCCCACCGCGTTGTGTAGTTAGGCGACCTCTTATCTGAGCGCATTTGCCAAGCTTGAGCAGTACCAGTTGCAGCTGAGCGAATAACAGTATTCCCAAAACGGCTATTGATTGAATCAAGGGCTTTCATCAATCCAGCAGATTTACCCTTAACCTCGATGTCATCAAATAAAGATTGCTGAACGGTAGGCTTGTCAGCCAAAAGACTAAATATCACTCCCGCCTTCTTATATCTAAAGCCGCTTTGATAAATTTTCTTTAACCCTGCAATGGCTGCAGTGGTGAGGGTTAAGGTGTTATCAGTAGGATCACTCAGAGGCACCAAAATACTTTGATGATGTTGTGGCTCGTTTTGCTTGAAGGGATTTGTTTGAATAAAAATCGTCAATGCACCCGTTACTGAATGTTGGCCCCTCAACTTTTCCGCACCCCTAGCAGTGTGGGTAGCCACGGATTCGGTTAGCGCAGCTAAAGAAGTCACCAACTGACCAAAACTGCGAGAGGAAACAATCTGTTGTTTGGCAGGGGTAACTTCTTCAAGCGGCAAGCAGGAGACTCCACGTAACTCATAACAAAGACGTTCCATCACCACGCCAAACTGTTGACATATTAACTGTGGAGAGGCTTGCAAAAGATCGAAAACCGTTTGAATTTTTATCGCTTGCAGGCGTTTGGCGATTTGACGACCAACACCCCAAACCTCGCCCACGGGGGTTTCCGCCATCCATTGGTAAAGCTCTTCTTTGGGCATCGTGCTGATATCGCAGACTCCCGAAAATTGAGGATGCTTCTTGGCCAGATAATTGGCTAACTTGGCCAGAGTTTTGCTCTCGCCCATACCCACACAAACAGGAAGCCCTGTGGTGGCCTTAATTTTTTCTTTAATAGTTTGCCCAAGATCACTGGGACTGGAGTAACTTTTGAGCAAGGTCTCAATACGCAAAAAACTTTCGTCAATACTGTAGACCTCGAGATTGGGCGTAAATGCTCGTAGCACTTGGACCACACGATTGCTCATATCTCCATAGAGGGTGTAGTTTGAGGAATACGCCTGAATGCCATGCTTTTTGGCAATCTCTTCCATCTGAAACCAAGGCGTTCCTGTCTTAATGCCAAGCGCCTTTACTTCTGCGCTTCGAGCCACCGCACAGCCATCATTATTCGAAAGCACCACCATCGGCATCCCTTCTAATTTTGGCTGGAATACTCGCTCACAAGAAACATAGAAGTTGTTCACATCCACAAGAGCAAAGAGTTGAGTAAGGCTGGCCTGCTTCATTTACTGCCACCCCTAGTGCTGGAATGACTGTATTTGCGAACCACCCCAACCACGACACCCCAAATCTGAAGCTCACACCCCTCGTTAAAGGTAATAGGCTCGAATGTTGGGTTCTCAGGCTGTAATTCAATACGGCCACGTAGCTGATAGAGGCGCTTAATGGTGTATTCACCATTAACGACCGCTACAACGATGTCTTTATGTTTTGGCTTAAGCGCTTTGTCAACCACCACCTTGTCGCCGTCACAAATCCCCGCGCCCATCATTGACTCACCCTTAACGGTGAACATGAAGGTGGCTGGTTTGTTTTGAACTAGATAATGATTGAGATCCAGACCCTCTTCAGCGTAATCTGCTGCTGGACTGGGAAATCCAGCAGAAATACGATGACCCAAGAGTTTGAACTCAAAATCGACAGGATTACCCGCTAAGGCCTGTGGCGCTTGGCTTAGCGTGTTTTCTACAAGAGTGGATTGAGGTGCGATAAATGCCATAAGTGCTAATATACTGTATATCCGTACAGTATATCAATACCTAGTGCATATTTTTTAACACCCCCAGCCTTAAGGGGTGCTCAAAGCGGTTTTTAGTCCTCTTTAGCCGCCTTTTTCTTCGCGGGCCCCTGATCTTGACCCTTAGAGAGATTGGTCACGTTCTGCACATTCTTCTCAAATGCACCAAAAGAGTCCGCCATTGCAGCGCGCATAAGCTCAAAGTTTTGCAGCGCCATATTGAATGGATCTTTAAAGGCCGAGGTAAATGTATCAGCGCCAATAGGAGTGTTGTTGGTCGCCTCATTAACAAAATGAATGAGATCTTCCTTGGATTGCCCAGCCATCGATTGCGCAATCTTGACGAGCTCCTGATTGCCGCTACCCAATGCACTAAGGATTGAGCTCTGATATTGCATAACCTCTTTAGCGGCATCCTGCAGCACCTGCGCGTGTACTAGGTCAAAAGCGGACTTGGGATCGGATGTCTTAAAAAGTTCGGCAACTTTTTCCTGAAAAAGTGCTGCCATTTTTTGGGCGGCTTGTTGATTGATTTTGACAATCTCTTCCGCCTTGCTTGCAGCTACAGCCCCCATCGCTTTTGAGGCTTCTAAAACCCGACTCTGTTGAGCTGCAACACTTGCATTAAATGAATTCTTACTCATAAGGCTTCCTTTCGTGGGGCGCTAAGCGCAGATAGACAAGAGTGGCGCTCTTTCAATCTACTCCCAATTACCCTAGCTGCTTATAGAGACATACCATTAGGCGAGCAAGAAAAAACCGCCCGAAGGCGGCTCTAGATCAGCAAAAGGCAAAGGCCAAGATAGCCGGGTCATCCACAAAAGCATTGGATAAATAAAAGCTCACCCGATAAACCCAAGGCTGAACTAATTCAATCACCGCGACTACCTGTTCCATCGAACGCCTTAAGAACCTAAGAAGTCTGCTTTACCAATCTCAACGCCGTTATGACGCAAGATGTCGTAAGCGGTTGTAACGTGGAAATAGAAGTTAGGAATGGTCCAGGTTAATAAATATTGCTGACCCACGAACTCAAAATGCCACTCTTTAATGGAGAACTTAATTTCTTTAGCCTCTGTGCCATCTATTTGCTCTGGCTTGATGCTATCGAGAAACTCAATCGTTTTAGCAACACGCACTTTAAGTTGGTCAAAGGTAGTTTCGTTATCTTCAAACTTAGGTGGCTCAATACCGGCTAATCTAGCCATTCCACCTTTAACCTGATCACAGGCAATTTGGACTTGCTTGCTTAAAGGAAGCATATCGGCAAATAAACGTCCATCTACTAATACTTGCTCATTCAGGTTTTTGCTAGCAGCAAATTCTTGACCTTTATTTAAAAGGTTCGCAAGATTGCCCAGCATTTTTTTGAACTGAGGAGCTGATGCTTGATACATTGAAATGGCCATAACTTCTTTCCTAACGGTGAATAAATTAACGCTTGATGAATATCTTAGTACTACTTTCCAAGCCCAACACCCCAAGAATAAACCCTAATACCAAGCAATGTTCATCGGGGTTGAGTAATTTGCATCAAACAGAAGGCTACTAATATCTAAATCTACGCAAATTTAAAGTAAATAGGCGATCCACTCGGGACTGCCTATTTTTTATGACCACTCCCGATTAACCACTTGAGGAGTTGATCAACATTAGAGATCACTCATAAAGTCACCGCCGCCGCCACTATCCCAAGAGCTGGAGCCACCATCATCCCAAGAGCTTGCATCATTTACACCAAAGTTTGGTGAATCCATGCCTGGGCCACCGACTTGATTAAAATCAGAATTTATATTCCCAGGATTAGCATGGCCACCGCCCATTAAATGACTGGCCAACGCTTCACCAGCTACCATACCAGCACCTAATGCTGCACCAGTAGCAAGGCTACCCATGAGACCGCTACCCATACCACCACTGCTCGGCGCGCCAGGATAGCCACCGGGACCGCCTGGGTAACCAGGCGCTCCAGGATATCCAGCAGTAGGGGCGTTATAAACCTGTACGGGCTGAGGACGCTTGCGCAAGAAGAAGACCACACCCGCAATCAGGATCGCAATTAAGATCCAAAATATAGGGCTACCAAAAATAGAGCTGGCGCCAGTATTTGCCTGCATAGGCGCGCCATGGCCAGCATTCAATTGGGCTTTTAGTCTTTGCACAGACTCAGGCTGAGCAAAAGGCAATCCTGGAGCAAGAGTTTCTGCGTGCACAAATTCACTTCTTGCAGCCTCTAGATTGCCTTCCTTGAGATAAAGCTCAGACGCAATGTAATGGGCTTTCGCGCTATTAGGATGATTTTGTAAAACTTCTTTCATCATGGCATCGGCTTTAGCCAACTGCCCTGATTCAATGGTTTGATACAGCTCTGGCAAGGTAGGTTCAGCAATCGCTAAATGACTAGTGAGCAATACACCTACAGCAAATACCGAAGCAAATAGCTTTAGTAAACCGCGCATCTTCATCGTGACTCCTTTAAGGATGAATATCATTATCCCCAGTTTAGAGAGGTTCAGGTACTTGCCAGACATATGGTGGCGAAAGCTAATAATTCAAGGGTAGGCCAGCTTGACTCAACTCTCCACCTAGTGCATTCGCTCCATTTGGCCTTCAGCAGAGATTAAATAGGCTTCAATTGGCTTATCTGGACGTATTCTACAAAGCTCTCGCATGTAGTTTTTAAGCTGCTCTCGATACTTGCGCTCATTCGGATTACCCTCACCAGGAATCGTGAGCTTGAAATCTAAAACTACCAATCGATCCTCGAACTCGACAAGGCGATCCAGTCTAAAGCTCTTGCCGTTTTGATTAACGATATCCATTTCATTCCAAGCCTGCACCCAGCCGTTTCCGCTAAGGTACGGTCTCAATGCCTCGGTATTCAGAACCTTCTGCGCCCTAGCCAGTGCTTTACTCGCTTTCTCTTCGGAGATCCCTAGCCACTGCGAAAGCTCTTCAATAGTTGGCAAGTCAATGGCTCGCCCTCGTACGTCAGCAGTTTGAGCAGTCAGGCGCTCTAAGACCTTATGGAAATGATTGCCCTCTTCTAAAATTACTGGATTGATTGGCGATAGATCCTTAGCATCCAAAGCTCCGAGTGTTAAGCCATTCTTGATGTCTTCAAGCTTTTTATGGTGACTGTTACGCGCCTCATCCCAGGAGATTTCAAAATCTTCTATACAAAAGTGAGCGCCAGAAGATTGCTGAATATGCGGCAAAACAACTACCCGTTGATCCTTCGCCACAGAACCGACATCGCTCAATATCTCCAACTTACCTAAAGTCGCCCTTCCATACCAAGATTTTTCATCAAGGCCGCTAGGATTATTTTTAGTAGGCGCCTTAGCTACACCGCTAATCCAGAGTCCTTGTTTTGCACGGGTCATTGCTACATAAAGCAAATTCCAATTTTCATTTTTTCCAACATCCACTTCATCATCTTTAATTTCGCTACGAGGAGATGTGAGCGTTGCGGATGTGTACATGGATAAATGGGTAGGACCTGTATGTTCAGGTGGCCAATCTAATAGAACCCCACGATGATCCCCTTTACCCTCAGTGTGATTGGCATCGAGCAAGATAACAAAAGGCGCTTCCAAACCTTTCGCACCATGAATAGTCATCATGCGTACGCGCTTATTTTTATCCTCGTCTGACATCTCGCTGTCTTCATCTAACTCAGAAATATCGAATTGCGCTTCTGTATCGCCTTCATCTGGAGTCTCATCATCATCTCCCCGACGAATCCTATTGATTTGATCAATGAAACGACTCAGACTTGGATAGCGCCCACCATCCTGGTTAAGTGCCAGCTCTAGGAATGCATCTAAGTTTGCCAAGACTTGTGCGCGCACAATCTCCTGTGAAACGCTGGCATATTTAAAACGCAAGTCACTTTCTTGATAAATGCAATCCAATAAATCATGAACTGGTAAACGTTCACCCAAAATCCGCCAATGCTCTAAATAGCGCGCAGCTTGAATATGCACTCCATCTTGGCTATCTTGCAAAGCATCCCACCATGAACGATATGAATTTGCAGCCATTGCTATAGCCAGAGATTGCATCTGCGCTTCATTGAAAGCAAATATCGGACTTCTTAAGACTTGGGCCAAAGGTAGATCATGACGAGGGGTTACCAACACCGTTAGCAATGCAATCAGATCATCAATTTCAAGGGTGTTTAGCAGCCCTCCTAAGCGCGAGCTTTCAAAAGCAAGGCCCGCTTCGCGCAAGGCTTGCTCAAATTGAGGTAAATACTTTCGCCGCTTCACAAGTAATAAGAAATCACTTTCTCGCGCTTTACGCCAAACCTCTTTTCCATTTTCGCGATCAACCACCAAGCGAGTATTTAGGACATGAGAAATTAGTGTGGCTACTCTTTTTCCTTCGGTATAACGCTGCATAACATCGGCAG
>CAIYZI010000251.1 GCA_903930665.1 uncultured beta proteobacterium | reverse complement strand
ATAAAGCAGTAGCGGATGCGTAGGTCATCCTGCCAGAATTCAACATCTCCAGCATTCCATCCTGCAAAACTTCTGTATAGGCTGTTAAATTTTCAAACTTGCCTTGATTTAAACCAGCCATTACTGCATTAGGGATATTACCCACTCCAGACTGTATTGGAAGTAAATTTTCTGGAAGACGACCTTTTTTAACTTCATGCTCCAAAAAATCGAGAATATGGTCGGCAATTTTTTGAGAATTTGCATCTGGAGGATTGAAGGGGGAATTTCGATCCTGACCAGCAGTCTCAACTACTGCGACGACTTTTTTAGGGTCTATTTTGAAATAAGGAATACCGATACGATCACTTGATTTAATAATCGGAATTGGTAGACGATTTGGTGGCAAATGCGTTCCGTAGTAAACATCATGCATTCCCTCTAGTAATGGATTTTGCATACTGTTTACTTCCAAGATTACCTTATCGGCCATATCCAACCAGGTTTTATTATTTCCTATGGATGACGATGGAATGAGATGTCCTTCTTCAGTAATCCCGGTAACCTCAACGACTGCAGTATCGAGCTTTCCTAAAAATCCCGACCATACAAACTGCGCTACATGAGATAAGTGAATATCGATATATTCCATTTGACCAGCGTTAATGCGAGCCCTGCATGTAGGATCAGATTGATATGGTAAGCGCATCTCTATGCCGTCTACCTTTGCAAGAGCGCCATCTAACTCTGGAGCAGTAGATGCGCCTGTCCACACGCTAATTCGAAATCTCTCACCACGATCATTTGACTCAGTAATATGTTTAGCCAAGGCTAATGGAACTTCTTTTGGATAACCAGCGCCAGTAAACCCACTCATACCCACAGTCTCACCCGGGAGGATTAACTTTGCCGCTTCATCTGCCGACATAACTTTGCTGCGAAAGCCAGCATTTAAAATTCTTGAATAACTAAACATGTATTACAAATCCTTGTTTTCAAAAAATATGAATATCAAAATCAAATAACTAGAAGATAAAAAAACAAATATCTCTCGCGACCTCTCACCATCCCACTTCTACAATTTTTTATGACAGGCAATAATTCACAGGCTCCAATAAAGCAGGAGTGTATTGATCATGCATTGATTCCCGTAAATTAATCTCTATTGCCCTACAAATTCCATTTAGCGGCAAGTCGTTACTCTCCATTCCGAATGGCTCTTCAATTTCATCGCCCAAGGCATCAAGGCCAAAAAAGGTATAAGCAACAATAGCTACTACGAATGGCGTCATAAATCCTATTGAATCCACCAAACCAAAGGGCAAAAGAAAACAATAGATGTAAGCAGTTCTATGTAATAAAAGGGTATAAGAAAAAGGAATGGGCGTAGCCTTAATGCGTTCACATGCAGCAGCAGCTGAGCTCATATCAGAGATCGTTGCATCAATCGCTACAGCGATATTGCTATCAATTTTTTTATCTCTTAGGAGTTGGCCTAAGTCCATTCCCATCTTCAGAAGTAAAAAATCAGGTTTATTAGAATATCCTCTAAGCTCTTGGTACTCATCGGGTAACAGAAGTTCATTGACCTCATCATTAGGACTGGTATCCCGGAGATAGTGTCTTAAAGCATGAGAAAATGCGATAGCTCGATAAATCATGCGAATACGAATATCCGTTAATCCATTTTTTGCATCTGCAACTACATCTGCTTGAACCAGGCTCTGGCACTGACGAGATAGAATCTTGCCCTTACAAACGATTTCGCCCCAAAGCCTTCTGCCCTCCCAAAATCGAGCGTAGGCGGTATTATTTCGAAAACCCAAAAAGATAGCTAATGGCAAACCAATCAGAGTAAATGGAATGGTCGTTAAGGTGATTTTTAATTTAAAAAGATCGCCATGACTCAAAGTAACAATAGTAGCAATTAAAGTATTCACAATTAATGCAGGAAGGATCCTTGGCAATACAGACCCACGCAGCAATAAAAACATCTTTATTCCGGAAGGTCTATCTCGAACAATCATTAAATCCCCTAAATTTATATTTACTAATATCTTAGTATATTAATTACTAATATATTAGTAAGTCAAGCGCTTGCCTGAAGAATCCATTAGACTTAAGATAACTCGCATGGAGTCGTAGATGAAACCCAGAATTAGCCATAAAAATACCCCTCAACTATTCTTAAGGGCACGTGAAAACCTGATGGCCCATTTCCGGCCGATCCTGAGTCACTTTCAACTAACCGACCAGCAATGGAGAATTTTGAGAGCCTTAGATGAGCATGGTCAATTAGAGCCAAGGGAGCTTTGTGAACTTTGTCAAATTTTAAGTCCGAGCATGACAGGAGTTTTAGCTCGCATGGATAAAGCTAAGCTGATTCAACGACAAAGAACATCAGAAGATCAAAGACGAGTGGTAGTTAAACTTGCAAAAAAAGGTAACCAGCTCATTGATGAAATCGCACCACTCATTGATTTGCAATACAAAAATATTGAGAAAGTTATAGGTAAAGAAGCGTTAGAAAAATTAGCCAAAACTCTAGAATCTTTTTTGGGTAATGAAAACGCATTAATTGAGCACGTTGATCTTTCAGACCATCCTTTTGGTAGTCAGTAGATCAAGTTTTTAAGCAAGAGATTAACTACAAATAATCATCGGCAGTTTCGGCCAAGGTGTCGCTAACACTCGCTTGAGCATGCGCAATATTCGGTAATTTCAAGCTAATATAAATTGCAATCCCCGCAATGCCAATAGCAAGCCATAGAGCATGGTGTATTCCATTAATTAAATACAAACGTGCTTGATCTAGTAACTCAACCGCATTTAATCCAAGTTGATCAGCTAATTGATGCAACTTATTTTGATCAAGCTCGCGGACCAATATTTGAGGTGTATTAAATAGGGCCGCAACACCAGGATTCTGAATATCCAATACTGTTAAATGCTTAGTAATCGCATGGCTGAAAGACAAATTGACAACTAAACCTCCAACGCTGGCACCAAACATACTACCGACGGTTCGCAGGGTTTGAACTAAGGCGGAAGCAGACCCGAGATCAGCCCTGGCAACTGCTGATTGCATTTGCAAAGTTAAATTGGGAATCTGAAAGCCAAAGCCCAAACCGCAAAATGAAAAAGCAAAGATAAGATAGATACCCAAAGTTTTTGGATTAGCCTGGGTCAGCATTAGTAGACCAATTAATAGACAGATGACACCTGCGGGATAAACAAATCGCGTATGTTTTATCCGCATAATAATTCGGCTATTTAGAATACTGCCGACCGTAATACCAACTAAGATTGGCGTAACCAAACCACCTGCAATTTTTGGCGACAAGGAAAAACCCGCCTGCAAGAGTAGTGGCATATAAAAGACCAATATGAAAAGCATTAGCCCACTCAAAAAAGACAGTAATGCAAGCAATTGAACGGTTGAGTGCCCTAGAAGATGAGAGGGCATAATCGGTTGCTCACTTTGAAGTTGATGTCTAAAAAATAGATAAGAAAAAATCATAGACATGATTAACAAAGCCCACAAAATGGGGCTGAAAAATCCCAAGGAAGAGCCCAACTCCGAGGTAACTAATAAGGTAAATAAGGCAAGCACCAGCAGGGCTATCCCGAGCCAATCTAAACCAGGTTTTTCTACCTTGTGATTCACAATAAGAGGAAGATAACGCCAGACAACTCCAAGAGCCAGTATGCCAATTGGTAAATTTACAAAAAAGACGCTACGCCAACCTGCTTGTTCAGTTAATAAACCACCGAGGGCTGGCCCAACGGCAGAAGAGATACCGAAGGCAGAAGACAACATTACCTGCCATCGAACGCGCTGCTTTAAATCGGGAAATAAATCCGGTACAGAAGCAAACGCAGATCCCACAAGCATTCCACCGCCAGCTCCCTGCAAAGCGCGAGCCATCACCAATTGCAGCATTGATGTAGATAATCCACATAGAACAGATGCGATAGTAAACAGCGCAATAGCGCCAATTAAAAAAGGCTTTCTACCATGTATGTCACCCAAACGGCCAATAATTGGAATGAAAATTGCATTGGTGAGCAAGTAAATAGCAGCAATCCAGGGGTATAAGCTATACCCTTTTAGATCAGCCACGATACTAGGCAAGGCCGTACCAACAACCGTTTGATCTAAAGCAATCAACATAATCACCAGCGAGATGCCTAGCATTGCTGTGACAGGATGATATTTCATAAAGGACTGCTCAAGGCTGGCTGAATTTTTGAAGAAAAACTATTTAATACCACGAGAAACTTGAAGGAGTAAATGTCATGAAATCTCAGTGCAACTTAAATAGAAATACCAACCCGAAGGTTGGTATTTCTATCATTACAATTAATTACTTCTTAGCGGCTGTTACAACAGCTTTCATTTGATCAAAATACACTACCTTAATTTGGTCATGTAAAGCAATTTGGCTAAACAATTTCTTGTTCTTTACATGAATAATATGAATCTCTCCATCCATTCCCTTAACTGAGATATTACGTTTTGCTTTGTCAATCTCCATCACATCAGTAATTACTGTAGTGGTATTGGAAACTGTGCCAGCAGGCTTATCTCCAGCAGGTGCCGTTGTTACAGTAGTGGTTTGTTTTTCGCTACGAATATTTCCTTTTGAGTTCAACAACTCAACAGCTACCCCAATTTCAAAACTTACATTCAATTGATCGCCAACTTTAATTTGCTTAAAGTTCTTTACACCTGGGCCTGCAACAAATTGAGTCTCGCCCTGATCATTTTTTAAGGTAGCCGTACGGTTAGCAGCGTCAATTTTAGTAACGACACCTTCCATAATAGAATACTTCTCAGCCACAACAATTGCGTCTTCAACCAAAGGTTTGGTGCTTTGAGCAAAAGCTGCTGAATTGATCAGCAAAAATGCTGAAGTAACTGAAAATAATAACGAACGTTTAAATGACATGTTTTCTTCCTTATGTATTAATAAAACAATAATATGCTTAAGCTCGAATAATTGAGATTTTTACCGAAATTAAAAATATCTACAAACATACTAAAACATTAAGTAAAAATAATCCTAATTTCTAAGATTAGCTAGCTCTTTTTGTTAAAGGCATAAAAAATTAATGAGCTGCTTTGCTTGCGCCAAAGGGGGGCTTAGACAGCCAAATCAACGGCATCAAAATAATCAAAATTAAAGTGGCCATTAGCATTAATTGGTTCGTTGACAACATATAGGCCTGAGAAGTAACTAGGTTATCGATATAACCATTTTTTTGCATTTCCGTCATACCCAATTGGGCTGCCTGATTCGAGAACTGAACATAGGCGGGATTACCCAACTGGACGTTCTGAACTAGATTTTCATGATGACGAATCGCATTATCTTGCCAAAGTGTTGTGGAAACGGCGGTGCCTACACTTGCGCCGACATTCCTTAAAAAATTGGAGATGCCAGTACCTGACGCAATTTGATGCCCTTTTAACTGCGACATGGAAATAGCAGACATTGGCATAAAAAATCCCGCTATTCCTACGCCCATAATGATGCGAGCCATCATCAAGGTTTTTTCATCAACACCTGTTGTAAAACCTGCAGCCATCCAACAACCTATCGCCATAGCAAGAAAACCAATACTAGCAATAATGCGCGCATCTACACGATGAATATTGGCCCCAAAAAGCGGGCCACAAAACAAGGCCAGTATTCCGGTAATCGCCATTACCTTGCCAGCGTTAAATGCGGTATAGCCAAGTTGGGTTTGAAGCCATAAGGGGCCAATCACAATGTAAATATAAAAAGCAAACGACCCTAATCCCAAACAAATTGCAGACATTCGAAAATTGATTAATTTAAATATACGCAGATCAACAATTGGATGCTCTTCCCCAAGCTCCCATAAGATAAAAGCAACCCAGGACACGCAAGAAATCACTGCCAAACACGAAATAAACGGTGACGATAACCAATCTAATTCGCTGCCCTTATCTAAGGCCACTTGCATTGATGAAACAGCGGAGATTAGTAAAGCTATACCAAGCAAATCGATCTTCTCTTTTGATCGAGCGGGCTTGGGGGCGCCAAACAGCCAATAGACTAATACGGTACTCAACACGCCAAAAGGCAGGTTGATATAAAAAGCCCAACGCCAGACCAAATTGTCGGTTAACCATCCGCCAATCAATGGACCTAGTACGGGCGCAACCACTGTAGTGGTGGCCCAAATTCCCAATGCCATCCCTCGCTTGGCCGGCGGGAAAGACTTCATTAACAATGCTTGAGACAGGGGGATCATTGAAGCCCCTACTATTCCTTGCAAAATTCGTGCAAGCACCAATATCTCAAAACTGGTTGCCAACCCACACAACATAGAGGCAATGACAAATAAGATTGTGGCAAACAAAAACTGCCGCACTTCGCCAATTCGTTTAGACAAGAATCCTGTTAGCGGCAGAAAAATCGCTTCACTAACTGCATACGAGGTAATCACCCAAGTTCCCTGGGTTGGGCTTACCGCAAAATCCCCAGCAATCGTTGGCAATGCCACATTGGCAATTGACATATCAAGCACATTCATAAATGAACCCAATGCTAGCGCTAAGGTTCCTAGTGCTAGCTTGTATCCATATAAGGGCTTAAGCTCTTGATTTCCCGACATATTCTATTTGAGCTGATTGAACTTATTGAGCTTGCTTTAGCAAGGCTTGAATATGGCTTTGAGCTTGATCAAATTGCTTCTGATAAATTCCCGTTTCCATTACTGGTCCACTTTGCATAGCCTGTAAAGGAAGTCCCTCTAAATTCTCCGTATCCACCTTTACATCCATGGATAGGCCAATGTGCAGTGGGTACTTTTTGAGCTCATCTGAATCCAAGGCAATACGAACGGGCAAACGTTGTACAACTTTCACCCAATTACCCGTAGCATTTTGCGCAGGTAATAACGCCAGGGTAGAGCCTGTTCCAGGAGCAAGGCCAACTACTTTGCCGTGAAACTCCATCTGATGTCCGTATATGTCTGATTTGAGCTTTGCTGTCTGACCCACTCGAATATTTCTGAGTTGATCTTCCTTAAAGTTGGCATCCACCCAAATTTCACCATCGTCAACAATCAACGCTAGAGGAGTTCCAGGAGCCACCCTCTGACCCACTTGAATATAACGCTTTGCAAGTATCGCGTTTACTGGGCTTTGAATTTCAGCTCTTAATAGATTTACATAAGCTTGTCTTGCATTGGCCACTGCTTTTAATAACGCAAGCTGAGAATGCTCCAATTCTTCCTTAGAAACTGCAGCATCACCACGAAGCGCATTGCGTTTTTGATAATCCGCATTAGCATTGCGCAGATCAATATCCGCTTTCTCCGAAGCAATTTTCACTTCCGTGGGATCAATTTTAAAAAGAACTTGACCCTCCTTTACGGACTGAGTCTCAGAAACGTTTACGGCAGATACCGCTCCATCAACCAGAGCCACAATTTGCACTTGAGAGCCGGCAACATAAGCATCATCAGTAGATTCCTGTAGCCACTCCCAAGGTCGATCCAACGGTAGCCAATAGTCTCCTGGAAAAATCTCGACTTTCCCTAAAGGT
>CAIYZI010000250.1 GCA_903930665.1 uncultured beta proteobacterium | reverse complement strand
TGAAAAAAAATAACAATTTCTACGTGATTACTACATATTTCAATCCTTTTCATAATCTGGAGCGCCTTAAAAATTATCACACTTTTAAAGAAAACCTCAACTTACCCCTAATTACGGTTGAATGGGCCCCTGACAGCATTTATGAAATTTCTCATTCAGACACAGATCTGCTAGTTCAACTTTCTGGGGGAGATCTAATGTGGCAAAAGGAACGCCTCCTCAATATTGCACTGAATAAACTCCCGAATAATTGTGAATTTGTTGCATGGATAGATTGCGATGTTGTCTTTGCCAATTCTGATTGGCACATCAAGGCAAAGGAACTTCTTCATAAATATGATTTTTTACAATTATTTGATGAAGTTAATTATTTGCCAAAGTTGAGCTCTCAGGATTTCGACCTTGAAAAGGTTGATTTTTTATCATATGACTATACAGATTGCTCCCTATCAAAACTAATTGAGTCTAGATTAAACTTCAACAAAGACAAAAACATAATAGGGGTAAATCCGAGTTACCGACGCGGGGGCGCTGCTGGCTTGGCTTTGGCATCAAAGGTAAGTACTATAAAAGCACATCAATTTTATGATGGGAATATTGTAGGAGGCGGAGACTCTGTGTTATTCGCAAGTCTTTCCAACACGCTAGACCTTTACTTTTCGATGAGAGATCTATCGACTAAGCATAAAATACACATTAAGCAGTGGGCAAATCAAGTTATTGAGAAAAAATATCAAACAAGCTATCTAAAAGGATCAATTTACCATCTATGGCATGGTGATCTTCCCCAAAGGCAATATTTAAAGAGGCATTTAATTCTGAAAAATCACAACTACGATCCCAAGAATCACATATTTTCAGACTCAGAAACTGCTTGGTCGTGGCAAGATGCTCCTAAGGAATTAAAAGAAGCGATCTCTAGTTATATGTACATTAGGGAATGCACTGACCGCACCATATAATAGACCTGCCACAATGGCGATAACAGATACTGGGAAGACCCCAGTATCACTCACCAAAAAATTGTCAATGAAGGTATTTATTACTGGGGTTGCCGGGTTCATAGGAATGCACACCGCTGATCGTTTGCTTTCAATGGGCATAGCAGTCATCGGGGTCGATAACATCAATGACTACTATGACCCGAGCCTGAAATTAGCGCGACTCGAATATTTAAAAAAGCAGTCAAATTTTCATTTTATTCAAGGCGATATTTTAGATGCTGCACTGCTTAAGCAAATTTTCCAAAAGAATACATTTGAAGCTGTATTGCATTTTGCGGCACAGGCTGGTGTTAGACACTCGACCTTACAACCGCAATCTTTCATTGATACCAACGTTACTGGCTTTCTTAATATCTTAGAAGTATGCAGACAATACCGCATAGCTCATTTCATTTTTGCCTCCAGCTCAAGCGTCTACGGCGCGAATAATAAACTACCTTTCTCGGAAGATGATTCAACCGATCAGCCGCTAAGCCCCTATGGCGCCAGCAAAAAGGCGGGTGAACTTTTGGCCTTTAGTTATAGCCACCTCTACAGCATACCCACTACAGGATTACGTTTTTTTACAGTGTACGGACCCTGGGGTCGACCAGATCAAGCGCCTTTTTTATTTCTCAAAGCAGCACTTAACTATCAACCAATTAAAGTTTTTAATCATGGTGAAATGGCAAGAGATTTTACTTATATTGGTGATGTAGTACTGGGAATTGTTCAGGCCCTCAAAAAACCACCTAAAGGGGGTGGTACCTCAAAATGCGAAGGGGAAGATGCTTCCGAACTTTCCCCCAATCACTCGGCACCCTATAAAATTTTTAATATTGGCAATAGTGAGCCAATCCCATTAATGACCTTTATTCATGAAATAGAAACCGAACTAGGTCTTGAAATTAAAAAGCAGTTTTTGCCACTCCAAGATGGAGATGTTTTGTCAACCCATGCTGATATTCGACATTTTCAAAAATGGGCCAACTTTAAGCCATCTACACCTGTAAGAGACGGTGTACACCAACTAGTTCAATGGTACAGAAGTTATTATCAAATCTAATTTAGTTGAGCATTAGATGGCAATGAGTCGTCGCGAGCTTTTTATTGTCTTTTTAAATTAGATTCTCTAAACCAATTGAGTCTTTATGGGTGAGACTTGACTAAAATTATAGATAGACCACCAATAGTGATCTCGTATTGATTATTTCCAACTCAACCCAGGCGCATATTTCCATGGAAATAGGGTATGGTTCTCAAGAAATCAATTTCCTTTATGTTTGATTTCTGCAATAGAGATCTGCATCTTTTTCATAAGCTTGGCCAGCCTCTTTTAGGAAAGCAGATTAGCAAACCTTGACCACAAAAACAAATACTGCTTTTAAATTACAGATATTGATATCCAATCAAGCCAGATGCCTTACTCTATGAATGGCTACCGTCAGCCGGCTGTTCAATAGATTTTAAGAGCACGGCAATGATTGTGCAATTAACAGCTTATTGCACCAATTTTTTAAAATAAGCGATCGTCTCCTTGAGGCCATCCTCCAAATTGACCTTAGGCTGCCAGCCTAATTTGGCTCTTGCAAGGTCTATGTTTGGCTGGCGCACCTTAGGATCATCCGACGGCAAAGCTTGATAAATGATCTTAGACTTACTACCTGAGAGTCTAAGCACTGTTTCCGCCAACTGTAGCATGGTAAATTCAGCAGGATTACCTATATTAACAGGGCCTGTAAATCCTACATCCGAGTTCATCATTCTAACCATAACGTCAATCAAATCATCGACATAACAAAAGCTTCTAGTTTGTTGTCCATCTCCATAGATAGTGATGTCCTCACCCTTTAATGCCTGCACAATAAAGTTACTTACAACACGCCCATCATTAGGATGCATTCGAGGGCCATAAGTATTAAAAATACGAACTACTTTGATGTCTAAGCCGTGCTGACGGTGGTAGTCAAAAAAGAGTGTTTCAGCACAGCGTTTACCTTCGTCATAGCACGAACGAATCCCAATCGGATTGACCCTTCCCCAGTATTCTTCTGGCTGAGGGTGTACCTCTGGATCACCATACACCTCACTTGTGGAGGCTTGCAAAATACGCGCTCTCGTTCGCTTAGCTAGGCCGAGCATATTAATTGCACCATGCACACTGGTCTTAGTAGTCTGCACTGGATCATATTGATAATGCACCGGGGAAGCTGGGCAAGCTAAGTTATAGATCTGATTTGTCTCCACATACAGCGGAAAAGTGACATCATGGCGCATGATCTCTAACTTAGGATTAACCAACAAATTAGACAGGTTTTGCTTAGTGCCTGTAAAGTAGTTATCTACCACTAAGACCTCATTACCCTCTTTGAGCAGCTTCTCGGTAAGATGCGACCCTAAGAAACCAGCCCCACCGGTAATGAGAATTTTTTGATCTTGATTGTAATTTTGCATTGATGAATCTTAATGGGGCAGTTTAGCTTTAATCGGTTCCAAACAAATCTCGCGTATAGATCTTATCAAGTACTTCGTTTAATTCTGGGGCATGGCGATTGCTTACGATAATATCTGCGCGATTTTTAAATTCATCTAGATTTTGAACGACCGCCGAACCAAAGAATTGGGATTCATTAAATGCGGGCTCATAGACAATCACTTCAATGCCTTTGGCCTTGATTCGCTTCATGACTCCTTGAATACTAGAGGAGCGCCAATTATCCGATCCCGCCTTCATTACCAAGCGATAAATCCCCACTGTCTTTGGATTATATTTAAGGATATCCTGAGCAATAAAATCCTTACGCGTACTGTTCGATTGCACGATCGCTTGCATCATGTCTTGCGGAACATCAGCATAATTAGCAAGTAGCTGCTTAGCATCTTTTGGAAGGCAATACCCACCATACCCAAATGATGGGTTGTTGTAATGAGAGCCCACTCGGGGATCCAATCCCACCCCTTCAATGATTTGCCTAGAGTCCAATCCATGCACAGAGGCATAGGTATCGAGTTCATTAAAGTAGGCCACCCGCATGGCTAAATAAGTATTGGCAAAAAGCTTAATGGCTTCGGCCTCAGTGCTATTGGTCAGCAGAATAGGGATCTCTTTTTTCAGAGCGCCCTCTTTAAGTAAATTAGCAAAAACTTGTGCTCGCTCGGATCTTTCACCTACCACGATCCGAGAGGGGTGTAAGTTATCGAAAAGGGCTCTCCCTTCACGTAAAAACTCTGGGGAGAAGATGAGGTTTTTGCAATCAAGCAATTGGCGAGTGCGCTCGGTATAACCCACTGGCACTGTAGACTTAATCACCATCACTGTTTTAGGGTTGATTGTCATAACATCACGGACGACGCTTTCAATCGACTTCGTATTAAAGTAATTTGTCTGCGGATCATAATCCGTTGGGGTAGCAATAATCACATAATCAGCCCCAATATACGCATCCGCTTTATCCGAGGTTGCCCTAAAGTTCAACGCCTTATTGTGTAAATAGTCTTCAAGCTCCACATCGATTATCGGCGACTCTTTGCGATTTAACATCGCCACTTTTTCTGGGACGATATCGAGCGCAACCACCTCATGATTTTGAGAAAGCAAGATTCCGTTTGATAGACCTACATACCCAGTACCTGCTATTGCAATTTTCATCTTATTAACTTTTAGACATGGAATTTTCGCCTTTGCAATCACTGAGTCATATTAGCACCCATTATCTAAAAGAAAGACCTAAAGTGACTCACCTAATTGCCACCCTTTTCATTTTAACTCCTCTAGCAAGCTAACCGCCTGCTATCGCTATCTTAAGATCTCTAAGATCCAATCCTGATATACCCTCAGACAATCTTATTGCTGGATGACATTAGCTATTTTTATACATTTTTGTGCTGATTAGCGTTGTTTATAAAGGCCACCATCCCCGTAATGG
>CAIYZI010000249.1 GCA_903930665.1 uncultured beta proteobacterium | reverse complement strand
CCATGAGCTTGCGGCGAAGCCTTCGTGTGAAAGTCTACGATCCAAGGTTCTGCGCTGAGATATTCTAGGTTAATGATGATGGGTTGCTTTGCACAAGCTAGTAGTGCGCCAAGATAACGCTCTGGAAGCTTGCACCCAAATGCCTCGATGGCTACGTCCGGAATATCAACTGGATGGCGAGCATTGCTGAAGCTGGCTTCCCAGGGCTGGAGATCAATTTTGGATTTAATTGATTCCTCTACTCCAGAAGCGAGTAAATTAAGCACTGGCAGATCATCGCAAAAAATGCGCACATCTTGGCCGTGAAGACTTGATAAGCTTCTGGCTAGACGCCAGCAAACCCCAGCATCCCCATAGTTATCTACGATTTGGCAGAAAATATCCCAACGCATGAGTAATTCGCTTTTTGAAACCCTTCAGCAGGATGTTAAACGGCTCCCCGGACTGCCGGGGGTATATCGCTTCTTTGATGGGGCTGGGCTAATTTTGTATGTTGGCAAAGCGCGTAATCTCAAAAAACGGGTTTCTAGTTATTTTCAACGCACACAACTATCACCGCGCATTGAATTAATGGTGGGCAAAATTGCCCGCTATGAAACAACGGTAACACGGACTGAAGCCGAAGCTTTAATTCTTGAGAACAATCTCATTAAAGAATTGGCGCCCCCGTTCAATATTTTATTTAGAGATGACAAGTCTTATCCTTATGTCATGTTATCGGGACACCAGTTTCCCAGACTGGCCTCATACCGAGGCAAAGTGGATAAGCGTAATCATTATTTCGGTCCTTTTCCAAATTCTTGGGCGGTTCGTAATAGCGTGCAAATTCTGCAAAAAGTATTTCGATTGAGAACTTGCGAGGATTCAGTGTTTAAGAATCGTAGTCGCCCATGCCTACTTCATCAAATTCACCGTTGTAGTGCTCCTTGTGTGGGGCGGCTTAGTGTTGATCAGTATGGTCAAGACGTTGCTCAAGCTACCCGTTTTTTGCAAGGTGATCATGGACGCGTTTTATCTGAGTTAGAAAAAGAAATGCAGTCTCATAGCGAAGCGATGGAGTTTGAAATGGCTGCGGTATTACGTGATCGCATTGCCGATCTATCGAGTGTCTTACAGCAACAGTCAATGGATACCGTTGCGGAGGGCGAGGGGGATGTCGATGTGATTGCGGTAGCGCAGATGGAGGGAATGGTATGCGTCAATCTGGCAATGATCCGTGGTGGACGTCACCTAGGTGATAGAGCGTATTTCCCTAAAGGTTTACGTTTGGCCTCTGGAGAATTACCTCCACCCACTGAAATTCTGGAGGCTTTTATTCAGCAGCATTATTTGGATGATGCTGGTGAAGAGGGGCAGGCAGGTGTGAGCTTTATACCGCCGATATTAATTTTGAATCATGCTTTACAGGCTGCCGCCGATGATGGGCTTACTCTAAGCGAACATCCGCCAGAAGACCTTCATAATCTTCTCAATGCTCAAGCTGGAAGAAAGATTACTTTTTTACATCAACCTCAAGGGCAAAGGCGCCGTTGGTTATCTATGGCAGAAGGTAATGCCAAGATAGCTTTGACAAAACGCCTAGTGGAAACTGATGGTCAATTGGCTAGGGCGCGTTCTCTTGCCGATATTCTCGGTTTGGAATTAGAAAGTCTTGAGCAACTCCGAATTGAATGTTTTGATATTAGCCATACTTCAGGCGAGGCAACTCAAGCCTCTTGTGTGGTCTATGCAAAAAATGCCATGCAATCTAGCGAATACCGCCGCTTCAATATTACCGACATTACTCCTGGTGATGATTACGCAGCAATGCGGCAAGTCTTGCAAAGGCGTTATGCCAACTTTCAAGAATTACCTTTAGAGAAAATACCTCAAGTCATTTTGATTGATGGAGGTAAAGGCCAGGTGGAGATGGCCAGACAGGTTCTTTCTGAATTTGGTATGGATATAGGCTTGATTGTTGGTGTTGCCAAAGGGGAGGGTCGTAAAGTAGGTTTAGAAACGCTGATTTTTGCTGATGGCCGTAAGTCTTTAGAGCTAGGGATCGATAGTGCTGCATTACTTTTGGTTGCGCAGATACGAGATGAAGCGCATCGCTTTGCTATTACTGGCATGAGGGCTAAACGCGCTAAGGCTAGAACGGTCTCTCGTCTGGAAGAGATCGAAGGCATTGGCGCTAAAAGACGTCAGAAGTTGTTGGCTCGCTTTGGGGGTTTGAGGGGTGTAGTCAATGCCAGCATTGAGGAGATCGCTGGAGTGGATGGAATTTCAACTTCCCTTGCCGAACAAATTTATCGTCAACTCCATTAAGTCCTTAAATAGTGCGAGCTAATATCCAAGAGGCTCTCCTTCGTTTATGCTTATGCCATGCCCTTTAACTTACCGATCGCCTTGACTTGGTTGCGCGTAGCCGCAATTCCTTTGTTGGTGGCAATTTTTTACCTGCCAAACGATTGGCTTTCTTCTTGGGATAAGAATCTTTTCGCCACGATTGTTTTTATATTGGCAGCCGTAACCGATTGGCTCGATGGGTTTCTGGCTCGTCGTATGAAGCAGGAGTCTGCTTTTGGTCAGTTTCTAGACCCTGTCGCTGATAAGTTAATCGTAGCGGCCTCACTTCTTGTTTTATTAAATATGGACCGTGTCCAAGTATGGGTAGCCTTGGTCATCATTGGTCGTGAAATTACTATTTCAGCACTTCGGGAGTGGATGGCTTTGCTGGGGGCCGGTAAAAGTGTGGCAGTTCATATGGTCGGTAAGCTCAAAACAACTGCGCAATTGGTCGCAATTCCCTTTTTATTGCTAAATGACACCTTGTTTGGCTGGTTAGATTGCGCAAGAGTAGGTACTTGGTTGATTTGGATTGCTGCATTTTTGACTCTATGGTCGATGTTTTACTACATGAAGAAGGCGTTACCTCAGATTTCTAGTGGTTCTAGCTAAAGGGCTAAAACCCTTTCTGCATATAGCTTGCATGGTTATTTCAGGAGTGCGATTTATTTTTTTCCACAAGATTAATGCGTTCTTCAAAATTGTTTGTTAAACTACTGCCCTGTTACGCGGGAATAGCTCAGCTGGTAGAGCGATACCTTGCCAAGGTATAGGTCGGGAGTTCGAACCTCCTTTCCCGCTCCAAGTTCGATGGGAAGCCCTTAGGGCTTCCCATTTTTGATTTCAAGTGTGGCGCGTTGGCCGAGTGGTTAGGCAGGAGCCTGCAAAGCTTCGTACGGGGGTTCGATTCCCTCACGCGCCTCCAGGTTTTTTGATGATTTGGGCGTATCGCCTAAAATAATTTCAATTAATGTAAGTAGTTGATTTCAAGTCAATCAAATAACCAGAGCGCGCACATGTTTCAATTCAAAAGAATCAATCTCACTTTAGTTGCAGTTTTTTTAACTGCTTTCCTAGGTGCTTGTGCATCTTCCGGTGACTCCCCAACAGGTACGCCAGAAGAAGTTCAGGAAGTGCAGACTCAGCTTTTAGGTGATATGCCTCTACCTCAAGGTTCACGTCTCGATGGAAGTCAATCGATCATTATTGGTGGCGGAGATTCTTGGGTGGGGCGCGCGGTAGTGAATGCCTTGCAGGGCGCCACTGATGTGTACGCATTTTTCCAATCAGAATATCCAAAGGCTGGCTGGAATACGGTAAGCGCTATCAAGGCAAAAACAAGTATTTTGGTTTTTACTAAAGGGGATAGAACTGCCACCATTGAAATTCATGATGGTTCGCTTGGTGGCCCTAAGTCAGTGATCACCATTACTTCCTCTCCAAAAAATGCCAATGTCATTTCGCCGATGAGAAAGTAAAGCTAGCAATATCAAATTTGCTGAGAAACAAAAAAGGCCTCTGCTGAGGCCTTTTTCTATTGAGGTCTTAGATTACAGGCCTTCAGTCCTGATCAGGCCAACGGCTTGCCCTTCAACGGCAAAATTGGTTTGGCGATCATTTACGAGAATGTTTTTAAAGTCTGGGTTTTCTGCTTGTAACTCAATCACCATGCCATCAGGGGTGTTCTTTTGGTTCCAACGCTTTACAGTGACCTCGTCATCAAGACGGGCAACCACGATATCGCCATTGCGTACCTCAGTGGTTTTTCGAACGGCCAAATAATCGCCATCCAAAATTCCCGCATCACGCATGCTCATACCTTTTACTTTTAATAAGTAGTCAGCACCTTTGCTAAAGAGACTTGGATCAATCGGAACCTGTTTTTCTATATGCTCAACCGCCATGATTGGTGAACCTGCGGCTACACGCCCAATCAGTGGAAGGGTAAGCTGTTGCAATGCGCCGGACGGTAAAGACATCTGGCGATATTTATTCGGATTGTGAGTTTGATTAAAGCGATTCGGAATGCGAATGCCTCGTGAGGTTCCTGGCGTCAGTTCGATATAACCCTTTTTCGCAAGTGCACGTAGATGCTCTTCAGCTGCATTCGCAGATGCAAACCCCAATTGATTAGCAATTTCCGCTCGAGTGGGCGGCAAACCGCTCTCGTCAATAGCTTTGGTAATTAATTCCAAAATTTCCTGCTGACGGGGGGTGAGCTTGGGGAGGGCAGTCAGCTCCTCTAAAAAATCGACTGTATTTATGTCCATACTGTGATTGTATACAGCACTATTTGATAATTCAAGGAGTTTAGAGGGGATAATGGGGCATGAGCTCAAATTTAAATAGCACTGAAAAAGCCCCTTATGTTTTGGTACTAGGGATGGGTGGCACCATAGCAGGACTGGCACCCAACCCCGAGGAAAATTTACTGAAATATCAAGCTGGGCAAGTGGGCGTGGGGTCTTTATTGGCTCATATTGAATCTGCCATACCTGAGGGTGTGAAGCTAGTTTCTCAGCAGTTAGCTAACATTAACAGCCGTAACCTCTCTGAGGCACTATTAAGTTTGCTGGGTAAAACTGTGAAAGACTCACTTGCTCATTCAGATGTCGTGGGAATTGTGATTACCCATGGAACGGACACGATTGAAGAAACGGGTATCTTTTTACAGCTGACTTGTGGCAAATACGCTCAAGATTTAGGCAAAAGAGTAGTTATTACAGGTGCCATGCTTCCTGCAAACGCTCCTAACGCTGATGGACCTTCAAACTTGCTAGATGCCATTAGGTGGGCCTCAACCCCCATAGATAATTGTCCAGGCGGCATATTTGCAACGATGGGTGGTAGGGCTTGCATGGCGATGGATTTAGCAAAGCGTCATGGCACTGCTTTAAATGCTCCCCTGCAAGGCTCCCCTAGCAGTTCAGTGGGCTTAATCAATCCTTCCTGGTTATCGGGTGTTAAGGCGGTTGAAGCAGTCTGGACAGAAGATTTTCCGATTCCTGGGGAGGGTGAGTGGCCTTGGGTGGAAATTTTGACCAGTCATGTAGGTGCACGACCCGAAACTGTTATTCAGTGGCTAGGCAGCAAGGTCAACGGATTGATACTTGCGGGAACGGGCATGGGAGGCTTTCATGATGCCTGGAAGGCTCCTTTGGATCAGGCTATCTCCCACGGCATAGCTCTTGTGCGAACAAGCAGGACTGGGGCTGGTTCAACGCGTCCTGATATTCCAGAAAAAGACTCAGCGGGATGTATGGCGTCGGGCACTCTTTCTGCCCCTAGGGCGAGAATTGCTCTCCAACTCTCTCTAAATGCTGCAAAACAGGCAAACATGGTTGGTAAACCCCTGACTTGGCAGGATTTTTTTGCTAGAATAGCCAACTTGCCTGAAATCAGGTGAGTGTTTTAAAAGTCTTGTATGTTGT
>CAIYZI010000248.1 GCA_903930665.1 uncultured beta proteobacterium | reverse complement strand
TTTTAATGGTTGCAGTGCAAAAAATGCTTCTCATCAGTAACTGCCTGTTTGCACAATTAGAAAAGAATTCAATACGAGATGCAAATCCACCCGGATTATCAGAAGTCTTTTTTCAATCAGACGTCCACCACAAGTGCGGCGTTCCAGTGCGGGTTCTCGAATTCAAAGTCGACTGGCGCAACAGCATGCCGCCAGTTTCGGATGTATCCGGCCGGGTTTGCTACTACCCTGCAGCGACCTAACTGGTAGTCAAATGAGTTGTGCACATGGCCATGCAACCACAAGTCCACAAAGGGCGTTAAGTCTGAAAGGTCACTAATAAACGCAGCGTTTATTGGGTCGCCTATGAAGCGGTGGTGGATGGACTGAGGGTTGCAACCATGGTGCGTGGCCACAACCGTTTTTCCGGCCCAAGGCTTTGCCAGTTCGGCTTCCAACCAGGCGCGCGACTGTGCATGCAGGGCTAGTGCATCTGCTGGCGTGAATGCTTTGCGCCCCATCCGGATTTTGAAGTGATCGTTGATACTTAGGCCGGCAGCCTTCATCAACTGGGACTGTGTCCGATTGAGCCCTGGCAGGCGGTAATCCGTCCAGAGCGTAGCGCCCAGTAGGCGTACCTCACCGCCGAAAGTTACCGCATCGTTATCCAAAAAAATGATGCCAAGTTTCCCGCATTCACTGCGGACCTTCTCGCGCATGGCCGGCAGGGCGTGGTCGTAATACTCATGGTTGCCGGCCAAGTAAATCACTGGCACGGGCCAATTGGCAAAGTGTTTGAGCGCGCCGGTACCATTACCGATGTCACCGGCAAGGACGAGCAGATCTGCTCTAGCTGCCGGCTGGATCAATCTTTCACCCTGCCAGCGGCTTGCGAGGAACTCAAGGTGAAGGTCGGAGGCGATTTGGATACGCATGGCTAGACCTCGACCACAAAGCAGGGGTTGAATTGGGGGTTCTCATACCCCCCGTTCTTGTGCAAATAGCCCTTTGGATTGCTGACCACCCTTGTACCGTTGATTTCATAGTCGTAGCTTGAATGAACATGTCCATGTATCCAAAGAGCGCTACGACCCATCAGTCGGGTGAGATCTGATGCGTAGGCGGCTGAGAGCGGATCCGTTTTGTAATGAAGCGGAACACTGTTGATATGAGGTGCGTGGTGCGTGATTACCACTGTCTTTTCGGGGATACCTTTCTTTAATTTGCTCTCCAGCCAACCCACGCTGCCCTGGTGGCGCAGTGCAGTGAGTTCCGGCACGAGGAAGTTTTGGCCTGACTTTGGCGTGGCAAAAAAGAGCTCTGGCAGCCGCGAAATCTGGATCATGCGGTAGTCGTTCATCGCTGCTTTCGCCCGTTTGGTATACGGCTCGCGATGGGCCCTATTTAGCAGGTGGAAGTCGGTCCAGAGCGTGGTACCCAGAAAGCGAACACCTCCGGCATCGACTCCATCCGCCTCCAGAAAGTCGATGTCGTGTCTGTGGGCCGCCTCGCGCAGGTCATCGAGCGTTCTGGTCCAATGGCCGCCATAGAACTCATGGTTGCCTGCGACGTAGATGATCCCTTTGTCCGGAAACGTTTCCCTGGCCCAGTGCAAGCCGCGGGCGCCCTCATCGATGTCGCCTGCGAGCACGACCATGTCGGCGTTGGCATCCGCGCGGGTTCCGTCTTCAAGGATCGGGCTAAAGTGGTTAGCGTCAAGGTGCAGGTCGGAGTAGATCAAGAGGCGCATGGCTCCTCCTTCGAAAATAGCCCAGACATCGCTCTCATTGCCCGGTCGCTCTGGCGTTTCCGCTCGAAACGCGCGACATGCATGATCCGGCGCACACCCTCCATATCTAGATCTCCCCAAGCCCTATAGGGAGCAGGTTGCTCATGCAGGATGGTGAAAGATGTCCCCCTCGGAATATCGCCAATACGAATGCAATGAACATCGTCAAGTACTCTGTTGTTCCACAACCGATCAAAACCAAACTCTTGCTCGTAGGCGTTCGTTAAATCACGCCCCATGAAGAAATATTCAAGGGCAAGTG
>CAIYZI010000247.1 GCA_903930665.1 uncultured beta proteobacterium | reverse complement strand
TTGTCGGCGTCTCATATTTACCGCTTAACTTGAGGCTTTACCCCCCCATTGACCTTTAAAGAATTTACTATTTCTTGTGCTTGAACAGACAGCTTGACTGCTTCGGCTGCTGAGTCGGCCGCTACTTTTGATGCCGAGGATGCCTCTGCAGAGGCTTTGAGTAATGACTCTTCTGCTTGATGGGCTACCGCTGCTGAAGCTGCTGCAGAAGCTGCCGCCGCTGCCGCAGCAGACTCCACCGCTGCCAATGCCGCAGCTACTGCTGCCGTTACCGCTGACTGAACTACTATGATTAATTCTGGGGAACCGGAGGCTTCCTTCGCCGCCAACATCGCATTCATGGCCGCAATACGCGATTGCTCTGTTGATTTAGATGCTCGCTTAGCAGCCTCAGATGAATGAATTGTTAATTCGCTAAGCGTTCCAAGGGCAACCATATAGCTTTTACTGACACCTTTATAGGTGCTGCGCAGGTCATCTAAATCCGCCTTTAAGCTGGCCAATTGTTCAAATACATTGTCTAAATTTTGAGTCATTTCATACCCCCTTACATATTTCTTATATCGTCTTTCCAGCTTACTCCTGATGCATGAACTTGGGAATTTTTTTAAATAATATTAATTTAGTCGGGATTGGTTAAATCTATTGAGTGGGCGTATATTTACAAGATGACGTCAGATCATGATCTCAATCTAACTTTCAACTCTAATCCAGCTGTTGATGGATTAGAGCTTACTGGCGAGCTAGAACGTCTCCGTCAAGATATAAAAAAGGATAGAGATGCACTCGATGTCAGCATGCAATTAGCAGACACAAAAGCTGAGCTAATTTTTCAATATAAGGAAAAGGCCAAGCGAGGTGCAGAGCTAATCCTTGCCAATGCTGAGAAAGTCAAATTAGAGGCTATCAATAACGAAAAACTAAGAACTTCGTTAATGGAGACGATTGGCATAGCAAGAAAGTTAGTGGAATTGCGAGATCCCTACACAGCAGGTCATGAGCAGCATGCTGGGGATTTAGCTAAAGCAATAGCAAAAGAGATGGGGCTAGATGAGCAGTGCCAGCAAGGGTTGATGATTGCGGGTTATTTACATGATATTGGCAAGATTATTGTTCCCGCGGAGATTTTGTGTAAGCCGGGAAAATTAACAGAAGATGAATACAGATTGATTAAGGGTCACGTTCAGGCAGGTTATGACCTACTGAAGACTGTCACCTTTCCTTGGAATATTTCTCGAGCTGTCTTAGAACATCATGAGCGCATAGATGGCAGTGGCTATCCTAATTCTTTAAATGCGGACCAAATTAGCATCGAGGGTCGTATTTTGGCTGTCGCTGATGTTGTTGAGGCAATGTCAGCCTATCGACCTTATCGACAAGCTCTGGGTATAGACGATGCGTTGGCTGAAATTGAACGTGGTCGGGGTGTTATTTATGATAAGAATGTAGCCGATGCCTGCTTAAATCTTTTTCGCAAAAGAAGTTACAAAATTGACCATAGTAGTCTGGTAACTAAATAAATAACTGCACCCCCTAGAGGTGATTGTCTCTTTTAAGTCGAACTGACTCTACGATGGTGGCCAAGTGCCAGAGACTACTTTATATGACAAAACAGCTCAATTGAAACTCTAGTGGTCGGTTGTTAGCAATTGTGAAGGAGAGGCATATTAAGAGGTAGACTATTAAAATGTTCTAACAGTCTTGTTTCATGGAATTCATCATGCATAGCATCAGACAGTTTGTCACTTCCGCCGCGGCAGCTCTTCTAGCGATGGCAATCATATCGCCACCCTCTTGGGGGCAGGCTCCCCCCGATCCTCCTCTTATCACGGCAGCCAAAAGTGGCGATCTCATGCAAGTCAAAAGCTTACTGGTCAAAGGCGCAGATCCAAACAAAATCCAAGATAGCGATAGGTTTACTGCGCTAAACTGGAGTGCCTACTATGGGAACCTTCCTATTACGCAAGCGCTAGTTGAGCACAGCGCGAAAGTGGATGCCAGTTCGAATAAAAAACAATGGACGCCACTTATGAACGCTGCCTCCATGGGGCATCGCGATGTAGCAATATATCTAGCCAAACACGGTGCAGACTTTGATGCGATGGATGTAGATGGCTACACCCCTTTATCCTGGGCAATGGGGAAAAATCACGATGAGATTGCACGGGATATTTTGCGGTATTCCACGCGTAATCAGGGTGTCCGCTATGGGGCTGATACTCTCGTGCTGTTCATCAATAATAGCTCGGGTGCCGTTACCGTTAGTGTGGATGGGCGAAGCGGAGAAACCATCCAGCCCAATACACGCATGTTTTTCTCTTTAGATGCAGGCGATTCAGATCGCAAACAATCCATTCATGCAAAGATGGGTACTAGAACCTTCGATGATCGCGTCTCCATATCTGAGTGCCACTGGAACTGGAATGGTATGAAAAGCTATACGATCACCAGCCAGTCAGTGCCTTTTGAGTGCAAGAAATAAAACGGTTGTCAGGCTTATTAAGAGTGGGGTTTTAACTGATTATGTTTTACAGCTCTTAGCTCACAAGACCATGGAATCTCTCAACCAAGAATCAGAATTGAATCCACACTATATCCATCCGCTTTGGGTCGGACTCTGCCATCCAGCCTCACACAAGGCGAACGACTACTAGCTGACTAATAGCGGCCTAATTAATATGACAAAAGTAATGCTTATCTGGTTCACCTGTTTAATTATGGGCGGCTCTTTTGAGTCCGTAACGAGTGGTCCTTTTGAATAATTACAAGTGGTTCTTTTGGCCGTAATACGCAGGAAAAATGACAAAACCCGCCGTAGTGAAGTGACCCCCAAAAGTTGGACAACATGTCTAACTAAGGGGGTTTTGTTTTATGAGCAAGCACAGTACGCATTTCAAGCTTCAAGTAGTTCAGGA
>CAIYZI010000246.1 GCA_903930665.1 uncultured beta proteobacterium | reverse complement strand
ATTTTTTGGAGTGATGGTCCCCCAACGGTTCAGGATGCGGTATTTATTGTTACCTGGCTTTTGGATCATGCTATTAAAGTCAATCCTGGTGGCGTTAATAACCCAGTCAAGATTGCAACATTGGAAAATTTTAATGGCGCGTGGAAGGCTCGTTGTCTATCCGAGGAAGAGTTATTGGAACATCGAGAAAATCAAGAGGCGGCGAAGCAAGCGCTTAGAAATTTTAAGGAAAAAATTTCTTTGAATTCTGAAGCCCTTGATTTGCCGACGCCTCCGGTCGAGTGAGGTGCCGAATCTTCCAAGAGACGCTCACGGTCACCCAGCGCCTGATATCCCCACCTCAATTACGGCTCAATAGATCATCTATTGTTTCGAACAGTCACCGCATTCCATTCAACCAAAAGAAAAGGGACCACATTGCTGTGATCCCTCGATATTACTGGTGGGTCGAGCGAGATTCGAACTCGCGACCAACGGATTAAAAGTCCGTCTTGAGTAATGCTCTTACCTATTGAATACATTGATATTTCAAGTTAAAAGCGGTGAATAACTAAGATTTTTGGATATCAATGAAATCAATCACTTACAGAGCCTATATTTTAGTTTATTCACCATTAATTTGAATTCAAAAATTGCAGTTTTATCGCCTTTTAAAACAGGGGATAAGGAGCATTGATTATTTAATTAAATTACGAATTGCTGTTGGCATGTAGTGAACATCGTCAAAAGATAGTTGAGGTAAATATTCTTTTACAAGTCGCACTACGACCATCGCTTGATTTGCATCGCGCCTTTTCTTTTGGGGATCACGGTCCTTTTGCTCGGACATCCAAAACTTAAATAAGGCAAACGCTCGCGGGTCAACTGTTGTCATCTCCGCCATTCCCCCGTTAGTGCCGACCACCATTTCTTTAAATTTTGGCGCACTTAATAACCAATCCGCATTTCTTGCTTTAACGGCCCAAAAATCACCGTCAATTTGTGAAATTCTAGTCGCCTCAGTTTCATGACCATGGCCCATACGCCGCAGTAAATCAACCTCATACCCATCTGCATTAACGGCTGTGTAATTTTGATCTGGCCGCAACTTAAATGTTCTGTCTATTCTCTGTAAAAAACCGATCATGCCGCCAGCAAAAGTTTCCGGCACGGCAATCGTTAGTTTTCGCCTGTTATCCCAAAGCAGATCTAGATCATTCGTTGCAAGATGGCCTTGATCAATCCTAACGCCTGCGGTTGCTTCATAGGCATACAGAGCGTTGGTTCCGATCACCGTGAAATTATCTTCCAAACCAACTTCCCTTAGCCCATTGAGAATATCAATAATCTTGTCATCCACTCTTCCAACAAACAGGGCTTTGTTAAGGCGTTGGTTCATGGCAAGCGCCTTAATGAGGCCAGCCCGACGCTCACCCACTACTTTTTTACCTTGCGTGAATTTGTCGAAGATCGCTTCGGTTTGGGCATTCTTTGGGCCTAAACTGGTCTGAGCAGATCTGGTTGTTGTTCTGATAAGGTAGTGATGACCCTTTACCTCTCGCCAAAACATGCCGCCGCGAAACTGTT
>CAIYZI010000245.1 GCA_903930665.1 uncultured beta proteobacterium | reverse complement strand
GTCGAGTATAAGACATTGCATACAAATTGTCGATACAAGAGAGGCTGTAATCGAAATGCTTACGAAAATGGTTCGGTGTAGAAAAAAA
Source organism: uncultured beta proteobacterium (assembly GCA_903930665.1). GTDB lineage: Bacteria > Pseudomonadota > Gammaproteobacteria > Burkholderiales > Burkholderiaceae > Polynucleobacter. The sequence goes on along the minus strand of CAIYZI010000245.1, from coordinate 2,427 downwards.
TTTTTTGAACTTTGAGAATCCAAATAGCAACTAAATTTTAAATAACAATAAGCAAATACAGGGCCAATAAATAATTTTATTCACGTAAAAACTGGGCGCATTAAATATAGATGATTAAGCAACGAACATCACTACTGCCGCCAACGCCATCAATACTGTTGCAAACCAACCCAGACCTAATATGAATTTAGAGACTACATAAGAACCCATTATTGAAGCTCTCGAGGCCAAAATTAATATTGCAACCATTAGCGGAACTGCTACCAAGCCATTAATGACAGCACTCCAAAATAATGCTTTCATAGGGTTAATGGGAGAGTACTGAATGATTAAGGCACCCAAGACACTTAGCGCGATGATGAAATAGAATTTCTTAGCCTGTGTAACCGTATCTTCTAGGCTAGATTCCCATCCAAATACCTCGGATAAGGCATATGCTGCAGATCCAGCAAGTACAGGAACTGCAATGAGGCCAACAGCCAAAATGCCCATAGCGAATAAAAGATAGGCAAATTCTCCAGCCAATGGCCTTAAAGCTTGTGCAGCCTGTGCAGCTGTGGTTATGTCAGTGATTCCTGCGACATGCAGAGTAACTGCTGTTGCCAAAATAATGAAGTACGCCGCGACATTTGAATAAAGCATGCCGCTCCAAGTGTCCCATTGAATTCTGCGAATTTCTGATTTTCCAATGATATCGTTTTCATATAAGAGGCCTTTATGACCTCCTATATTCATATCCTCAACTTCTTGAGATGCCTGCCAAAAAAATAAATATGGGCTAATGGTTGTGCCAAAAACACCCACGACAACTGCAGCGCTATCTGAACTTAATGTCAGCGTTGGAAAGAAAGTGCTCCAAACAACATCACCCCATGGAACATGGACGGTAAAAAGCACGGCTGCATATGCCAGTAAAGACAAGGTAAGCCATTTGAGAAAAAAAACATACCGATGGTATGGCACGAATATCTGTAAGGCTAAAGTAATCACAACAAACACTACCGTCATGATGTGCCAATCGATACCTGTAACCAACTGGGAAACTTCGCCCATGGCAGCAATATCTGCTGCAATGTTCAGAATATTTGCAATGAGTAACAATAAAACTAGGAAGAAAACGATTATTGGAGAAAAACTGGCTTTGATATTTGCTGCAAGACCCCGTCCAGTGACCCTGCCTATTTGCGCGCATAAAACCTGTATAGCTGCCATCAATGGATAGCTTATAGGCATCGTCCAGAGCATATTGAGTCCAAATTGGGCTCCAGCTTGTGAGTAAGTAACGATACCGCTTGGGTCATCATCAGCTACGCCTGTTACCAAGCCAGGTCCTACCCTAGCTAAAGGGTGCTCCTTAATGCGGCTCCAAATTGAACGAAAGCTCATCTGTTAATCAAATCTCTCATGTTCATTCGGTCAGTGTATGCGATTTTCGATGCCCTCTTCGCCCCATTTTACAAGTCGTTTCATATGCATTTAATATAAATCTATTACCTGGTGGAAAGAGCGCTTGATTGGTATTAAAGTAGTACTCATGAACCCCATTGCCAAATCTCAGCTTGCTCCCAGTGGAGTCCTAAAGGTAGCCATCTTTACTGGTAACTACCTGCTTGTTACTGGGTCAGATGCCAATGGAACTCCTCAAGGCGTTTCACCGGACTTAGCCCATGCATTAGCTAGCTCTCTTGGAGTTCCGGCATCGCTAAGCTCTTATGCAAATCAAGTTGAGGCGGTAGATTCAGTGGTTGCTGGAGTAAATGACATTGTCTTAATTGGCTCTGATCCAGTAAGGGCTCAAAAAATTGATTTTTCTCCAGCTTATGTTGAAATTGAAGCTACCTATCTTGTTCCGGCAGATTCCATCTTTCAAGATATTGCTGAGGTAGATTCAAGTGGCGTACGAATCTCAGTGTGGGGAGTAAGTGCTTATGGTTTGGCTTTAGAGCGAATCATTAAAAACGCGCACATTGTTAAGGCCAAAGATGAAGCTGAAGCATTTAATACATTTGTAGAAGCCCATCTTGAGGCTCTTGCGGGTCTGCGTTCCGGTCTTCTAAAAGAGCAGTTAAGCATTCCAGGATCACGTGTATTGGATGGGAAGTTTGCAGAAATTCAACAGGCTATAGGTATTGCAAAAGGCAAGCCAGAAGCCTTGCTCTATCTTCATAACTTTATTGAATTATCTAAAGCCTCTGGGTTTATTTCCGATCTCATAGCTAAGCATCAGGTAGTAGGACTGTCTATAGCCCCACCTGTTGACCAGTAAGCTTGATAGGTAGGTTAGTTTTAAAAAAACAAAAAAACCCCAACGAAGAGGCTTTTTGTTGTCCAGAATAGTGGATCCCTATCGCTGACTCTTGGTTGGAAAATACCACTGACCATTACGGATCGGCAAGAAACTACCATCATCTACGCCAACCTCTTGGG
>CAIYZI010000244.1 GCA_903930665.1 uncultured beta proteobacterium | reverse complement strand
GTTCGTGAATTTATTACCCGCAGCGCAAAACAGCTCGGCATCAATCTGAAGTTTGAAGGCGTTGCCGAAAATGAAAAAGCTATCGTTGCCTCCATTGAGGGCGACAAAGCTCCCGCATTAAAAGTAGGTGATGTCATTGTGCAAATCGATCCACGCTATTACCGACCCACTGAAGTGGAGACGCTCTTGGGTGATCCCGCCAAGGCAAAAGCCAAACTAGGCTGGGTTCCTGAAATTACCATTGATCAAATGATCGTGGAGATGGTGGCAAATGACTTAGATAAAGCTCGTCAGCATGCTTTATTACTCAAACACGGCCATAGCGTTGCCGTTGGTAAAGAGAATTAACTAGAGAATTTGGTCCAAATAAAGCGAAATAAACTTAGCCGTCTCGACTGCATTAACTTTTAAAAGTATAAGAATTTACTTGAGCAAATGAACATCTCACAAAAATCTAAAGCCAGAAATAATTTTGTCGCAGCCCTTAAATTACAGAATGAAGGGCACTTGTCTGGGGCTGAAAAAGCCTTCCGGGATATTCTAGCAATAGAACCCAATAATCCCTATGCCCTTTACTCATTGGGCGTCACATTAATTGGGAAAAACACTCCTGTTGAAGCCCTTGCCCTCTTTCAAAAAGGCTGTGAATGCATGCCTTCATTCGCTGACAATTGGTTTGGATGCGGCGTGGCATTTCAGAAGATGGGTTTATCCTACCAAGCCCATACGGCCTATGAAGAGGCAATCAAAGCAAAACCAACCTTTATAGGAGCATTAATTAATAGCGGCACTGTGTTGCGAGAGCTCCACCAGCACCTTACTGCTCTAGGCCGCTTTAATGATGCGCTGAAAATTGATCCCAATAACGCAGATGCGCTATATAACTCCGGCACAATACTGGTGGAAGCGAACGATATTCCCGCGGCAATTGTCAGATTTAAAAAATTATTAAGTGTTGCGCCTGACTATAGCTTTGGTCTTGGCTCTCTAGCTTATGCCCGCCTTTTAATTGGCGACTGGGCAGAGTTTGATAAATTAAATGCAAAGGTGATAGCGGGGGTTAGGGCGGGAAAATTGGTCAGCAAAACTTTATCGTTTATGGCTATGTCCGACAGCGCCGAGGAGCACCTGAAATGCACCCAATTATTTTCTAAGAATATGCATTTCCCACCCAGCACGCCTTTATGGAGCGGGGTGGAATACCAACACACAAAATTACGAGTTGCCTACATTTCTCCTGATTTACGAGAACACCCCGTAGGCCATCTCATGTGCGGTATTTTCGAGAAGCATGATAAGTCCCGTATTGAAACAATCGCAATCTCTATTGGCACTGATGATAAAAGTCGATTGCGACAACGCATGCTTCAAGCATTTGATCACTTTATTGATGCGCGCCTGATGTCAAGTCGACAGATAGCTGAAAAAATACGGGAAATGGAAGTGGATATTGCCATTGACCTAGGTGGCTATACCGCCGATACTAGAATTGAAATATTTTCATATCGTCCTACACCCGTGAGCATTAATTTTTTAGGCTACCCCGGAACCCTAGCTGTCAACTATATGGATTACATACTAGCCGACAAACACATCATTCCCGAGCACCATAAAAAGTTCTACAGCGAGCAAGTGCTGTATATGCCTGACACCTATCTACCGACAGATGGCAACCTGAAGATCTCCGCTGAAACGCCGAGTCGTGAATCCTGTGGCCTACCGACCACAGGAGTGGTATTCTGCTCATTTAGCCATGACTACAAAATCAATCCGCAACTCTGGAAAATCTGGATGTCACTGCTGGAAAAAACTCCCGGCAGTGTTTTATGGCTAACAACTCGCAATAAATCAACCGAAACCAACCTAAGGCATTCTGCCCAAAAATTGGGCATTGATCCAAAGCGAATTATTTTGGCCTCTCGGGTACCCAATGTTGAAGATCATTTAGCGCGCTATCGCCTTGCTGATATATTTTTAGATACCTGGCCTTACAACGCCCACACAACCGCTGCTGATGCATTATTTGCCGGTCTGCCTGTAATAACTTACACAGGTAACGCCTTTCCTGCTCGTGTTGCCGGAAGCCTTCTAAATGCAGTGGGTCTACCCGAGCTCATTACCCACTCCTGGGAGGAGTATGAAGCTTTAGCACTAAACCTAGCAAAAAATCCAGGGCAGCTAAGCAGCATCAGACAGCGTTTATTGGACAATAAAAAAACTGCGGCACTGTTTGATACGGATCGGTTTTGTAAAAACCTTGAAGATATCTTATTCTCAGTATCTAAAACCACGATTGTCCCAGCACCCCAGGCTGTCGATAACTTGGTACCAAAACAAAGATTTACCTCTCCGGAGAGGCAAGAGGTATCCAACGCGAATGAACCCAATAAGCAACTGAAAATTTTTTCTGCGGCCACCAAATTACTTGCTGAAGGAAACTTTTCTCAAGCCGAGCTCTTTATTCGTAGCTATTGCAAGCTTAGCAATGACCATGCTTTAGCAAATCAACTGCTGGACCGCTTGAGTATTGGCTATGGTCTACCAAAGGGATTTTTGCTATCCGAGCTTGAGGCACACCATGGGTTGGAAAAGCATCTCATCATTCGCGCTTGGGGCTATGGCTTCTGGAGCGACATCCACCATGTTCTTGGTCAACTATTACTTGCTGAGCTAACCCATCGCACGCCTCTTGTTTGGTGGGGAGAAAATAGTCTTTTTTCTGATTCGAGCAACCCAAATGCGTTTGAGTTGTATTTTGAGCCTATTGGGCAAAAAATTCCGCAGGATCAATTAAAGAATCTCTCGATCTTTCCATCCAAATGGAATGCTAATAACATCTATGGGCCATCAGTGAATACTTGGCAAGGTGTTGACTCCAGAATGGGTGCCCCCTTATTTTTCAACCGCTCTGAAGGTGTCCTTGTAAGCGATTTTTATGCGACACTCGCCTCTATCAAGCCGTGGATCTCTCAAAAGTCTTCCTACTCTGGCCTAAGTGATGATGAAATATACACGCGATTATGCAATAAATACCTACGACCACAAGCCTCCATTAGTCAAAAAGTGGATTCTTTCTATGAGCACAATATGCAGGGCAAGAACTGGGTCTCAGTTCACATTAGAGGCTCAGATAAAATTCATGAATCTCCCGATCTATGGCATACGAACAAACAGTACTATGATTTTGTAGATCGCATTATTGAGCTTAATCCATCCATAGGCATTTTTTTATTAACCGACTCCCTAGAGACCCTGATTGCCTTCCAAGATCGGTATGGTGATCGTGTTTTGGCTACGCCAGCCTTGCGCACCGATGATCAGGTGGGCATCCATTTACAAAAAAACGATGGCTACCAACTAGGTCAAGAGGTCCTTATTGATGTGCTGCTAGCTATTCGCGGAGATTATTTTATTGGTAATTTCGCCTCCAACGTCTCCATGGCAATAGCCAGTCTGAAACAGTGGCCAGCGAATTTTATCGCACTACTTGGCGGCCAAAATATTAGGGGTGAAAACTGGACTCTACATAATCGTGAATTTCAAAGATGAATTCCAATAACCGATAAACATGCGGATTTCACAATAACTTCGCAGTTAAAGGATGCCGTTGATTATGCATCCTCCGATTGAACTGCTGTCAATTTAGTACCGCTGCCAGTGAGAGTAATTCCATATTAAATCATTGCATGTAGCCAGGTTGGATTTGAGTAATTTTAGGTAGCATC
>CAIYZI010000243.1 GCA_903930665.1 uncultured beta proteobacterium | reverse complement strand
GTGTTTCTTGGTGGCCCGGGGCGGAATCGAACCACCGACACAAGGATTTTCAATCCTCTGCTCTACCGACTGAGCTACCAGGCCATTTAAGACTGTAGATTATAGCGGAACTGTTTTAACGCTACAAAAATGTGTGCAACTGTACTGCATCGCCTTGTATTTACTTAATCCTACGGGGCATAAGGATGTTTCATCCTGCTTAACGGTGTTTTGCTTTTCCTGCTTACGCAGACACGGCATTTTGTAAGTTTTGCTGTGCTTTAACTACTTTTTGACGCTTTCGTTCGCTGTCCAACGCTTTGCTGACATTGTCTTTCTGCGTTTTTAATGCATCTAAGCGTGCCTGTTGCGGTGTAAGCGGACTTGTTTTAATCCTCTGTTCTATCTCTTTAATACGCATATGGCTGCATCCCTTATGTTACTTGGCTTGGCTGGTGCGGCACATTTGCCGTGCCGAAAATGGACTTAAACAATGCATACGCTTGTGCTTGATTTTGTGCAAACACGATTGTCTCCGTCCATAGTCCGCTTGCTTTAACTGTTGCTTTGTACTTGTGCATACAAGTATTTAGTTGGAATAGTAATAGTGCCGTGTTGAGTGCGACAGTAGCAAAATCTAAAAATCTCATATAGTATTTATAAATACTAAAATGGGGAATTAAGTGAAATTATTTCTTAATAGCTTGAAGGTTGCACTTACTTTAATTGCTATTGCTTCATCATTGCAATCAATTGCACAGCCAACTTCTAATACTATGCCATCGGTTCAGTCAAGCCTGCCAAGTTGCAACGGTAATGACCCGAAAAATTGGAGCAATTGCTTGGGAACATTTACGTATGGAAATGGAAATACTTATACAGGCGAATATCAAAATGGAAAACGTGAAGGGGTTGGAAAAATACGCATAGTTGCTAAAGGCACATCAAATACAAATAGAATTGCGTCGGACGTGCCATCAACTTATATGGGCGAATGGAAAAACAATAAAATGAATGGGCGTGGAGTTTGGATAACAGACACTGGACAAAGATACGAAGGAAACTTCGTTGATAATGTTATGACGAACAGTGCAGGCAACGCACAGCAAAATCAATTGAACCCCATAGTCGATGCAATCAATCGCCAAACAGATGCAATCAATCGCCAAACAGATAACACAACCAGCGATCAAATGATGAGCGAAGGTATGCGGCTAATTAACGGTGGTCGCATTGGAGGAGATTCGGGTGGGGTAACCTGCAATCAACTTCCATATCGCTCAGGCACTATTTATTGCCAGTGATGCGTAGTGTCGTGTTCAACACGACACTACGGCGAGAAACTACTTATTAAATCCTTTACGCAAATTCATACTTGCCGTAGCTATCTGCGTATCAAGCTCACCTTGCTCAACAGCACTTTTAATTTGTTCTAACGCTTTAATCAAACCTTGTGCTGTGTCGCACTCTACGCTGTGCTTTCCCTTTGCTAACTCAATAAGCTGACTGCCATATTTAATGCTTACGCAAACTTTGCCTTGTTCGTTCTTAAACCACCACTCACGCAAACGCTTATTTACTTCTACGCTTTTACGCAAACCAGTTTCTTTATCTTTTACTGTGCGAAACTTCTTCACTGCAAAAGTAGTGCCATCAATTTGACTTTTAGCTAACTGTATTTGTTGCCATAACTGATTGCTAAGTTTGTTACGACGAAATACGACTGCTGGTATATGTGCTGGTTTTTTTGCTGTGCTAAGTTTTAATCCATCCAATGTACTCATATCACTCTCCTTTTTAAGTAAGTTTGCTTACTGTAGTTTCGGAAACGCTACGAGAACAACCTGAATTTGCCTGTCATATATAAGAAATGGTTAGTAAATATTAAGGAATGTTTGGTTGTTGATAAATATTTGTATGCGTAATGATGAACAAGTAGCAAATGATTGGTTAAAGCAGAATGGTATTGCAATAAAGCATATGGACAAAATGGACTTATGCTTACAGCAAGCACAGATGGTTGCGACAAACTTACTCAAACATCACGCACAATGGTTAAACAGTGAAGAACACGCATTACTAACGACATATACAAAAACCGTGCATATAAGAGCAAGACAGAATAAGGCTTGTAGGGCGATGGCTTATAAGGTACTCAATTTAGCCAAACGGACGAACAGAAAATTATTTAGGCAATTGAAGACAACAAACGCAAATAAGTCATTGCGATAACAAAGGACAAAAACACGAAGTGGAATATAACGGCTAATGACTTCGTGCTCGTATAGCAATCGCTGTAAAGGTTGCGATACATATGGGCGAGCCGCAGAATTACTGTTTAGCAAATCAATGCGAAAGCTGGTTGAGAGTTTTAATACATTCGTCTCTCGTTAAATTCTTTTACAGTTGTATGCGATGGAATCAGAACATTACATACAAGCGACGACTATCAATGCTACTTTTATACAAGTCGCATATAGCCGTTGTTTACTCCAAAATCAGTCAAACAACAAAAACAAATCAATATTAAGCTGAAGAAAATGTGGCGAGCGAAAGCGATAGCTTTAGCAAAGACACAGCAAGCGACGAAGTTGATTGCTTAATAAGCTATTCCATTATTAGTGTCGAATTGTTAAAAATAATATAAGCTTTACGGCACTATGAAAAAAATACTGCTCCTAACTCTTTTAATAAGCTCCTCAATCTCTGCTTTTGCAGAGAACACCTTAACAATTCAATGTGATGCACTTAATGGAATACGCTATGGAATTGATGGCAAAGGAAAGGTGGCTGAGAATAAGGATGGATTTTCACCAAAAAGCTCAACGACGATTGTTTGGAAGATCGACGCAAAAACTGCAACTATAAGCACGGGTGATGCAAGGGCAACGCCAAGCACTGAAACTGCAAATCTAATCAATTATCAAAAAGATTTTATAACTTGGTCGCTAACAAATTATGGGGCTACAGAAATTTGGACATACAATTTTCCAACGAAAAAACTGCTCTACTCTGCACACATACAACAATATGATTTACAAGGTGGCACAGCGGGCACTGTATTTTTAGCAAACTGCCACGCCTCTGCAAAATAAATCATACTCGCTTAAAGCCACAATACTCATACCCTGCATCATATTCAAACTCTTTTCCAAACTTATCAATAAATTCATCTCTTAAAAAAAATCTCTTTTGTTTTTTGCTATCACGCAAGTAGCCATCTTTAAGGATAAGCATCGGATATTTAAAACCGTTATGCGCATAAGAACCAACCTCCATCTTTGGTGAATAGACGGGATAGATTTCGGAGCTTATGCTGAACAATGCATCAAAGTAAGTTCCACCGTTCTCACCCTTATGTCTTATGAGACCATCTGCCATAGCCTTAAAGTCATTGTTGAGCAAATAGGTAAGCGAGTAATTTAAGTCTATAGCCCTTTTATTTAACTCCTCTTCTAACTGCTGAGAAGATACGGAGCCAAAATAAATTTCTACACGTTTTTTAAAAATGCGTTCGTCACCTTCAAAAACTGGTATGTTCTCTTCCATTTTTTTAAGTTTCCATTTTTTTGAGCAAATGCAGTAGCTAATGTTAGCAAACAACGCCTCAAATCCAAGCTGTAACCAATTTAAGTACGGCTGTGAATATCTACTAAACAGAGATTATGGAAAACAGCGTAAAGACGATGTATGCAAGTCTGTGCATTT